>DASCOS010000001.1 GCA_036012125.1 Vicinamibacterales bacterium
CCGTCCGATTAAAGTACACACGACACGGACCAGTACAGTATGAAGATACTGAAAACCGAAAAGCCTATGCTCTTCGAGCCGCGTGGCTCGACATCGGTTCGGCGCCGTATCTGGCGAGTCTCCGTATGGACCAGGCGCGTAGCTGGGAAGAATTCCGTGAGGCGTGTAGCTATAGTCGGATTCCGGCCGAGAACATGGTGTGGGCTGACCGCGACAAGAATATTGGTTATCAGGCGGTCGGCGTTTCACCGATTCGCCCGAATTGGAGCGGGCTTGTGCCTGTCCCGGGCGACGGACGGTATGAATGGGATGGCTACCTTCCGATTATAGCGCTTCCGCACGTTACTAATCCTCCTGAAGAGTATTTCGGAACGGCCAACAACTATATGGTGCCGGATGGGTATCCTTACCTGAACGCCCTGCATTACACATGGGGGGACGAGATGCGCGCGGCTCGTCTCAACGAGGTGCTCCGGTCTGGCAGCCGCCATACACTTATTGACATGATGCGACTCCAGCAGGATGAGTTCTCAGTGCCGGCGAAAAATCTTATTCCGTTCCTTCGCGACCTTACGCTTGACGACCCGGCGGCGAATGATGCACGACGTAGCTTGTTACGCTGGGACGCGGTACTGGATCGAGATTCAGTTGATGCAGCGATCTATGTAACCTGGGAACGGCGCCTTATGCAGAACCTTCGTGAACTTTTGGTTCCGGCGTCCATTCGTGACTTCCTGGGTGGCTTGAATATGAAGAAGGTCATCAACTGGTTGGCTGCGCCAGACGGACGTTTCGGTCCAGACCCGATCGAGGGACGAGACCGCCTCCTAGTGCACAGCATGGAAGAAGCACTTGAAGAGCTTAGAACCCGCCTTGGTCCAGACCAGACTCGGTGGCACTATGGCCAGCCTGATTTCAAACATGCGCTCATTCGTCATCCATTGAGCCCAGCCGTTGACGATGCTACGCGAGCCCGTTTGGACGTGGGGCCTGTAGCGCGAGGTGGCTATGGCCGTAGTTTGAACAACACCGGTAACGGTGACAATCAGACCTCTGGCGCCTCATTCAGAATGATTGCCGACACCGAAGATTGGGACCATGCGGTCGGAACGAACGCTCCCGGTCAGTCAGGGGACCCCGATGACCCACACTACCGGGACTTGTTCAAGTTATGGGCTGCAGGGAAGTATTTTCCGGTATTCTATTCGAGAACGAAGGTCGAGTCCGTTGCTGAGCGGACCGAGCGATTGATGCCCACCGAGCCCCGGTAGCGGAATGACCGGCGGTGGCGTTAGGTGAGGGGAATCCAGATGAAACGGTTGAGTGTCGTTGTCGTGCTACTGGTTGCTGTAACGGTGGGATTGGTTCAGGCTGGCAACAAACCTATCCGTGCTCGGAATGGCATGGTTGTGTCCCAGAACGCCATCGCGTCTCAAGTAGGTATCGATGCGCTGGAGGAAGGTGGAACAGCAGTGGATGCTGCTGTGGCCACAGCCTTTGCGCTAGCCGTCACGCATCCGACTGCAGGAAACATCGGAGGTGGCGGCTTTCTGGTACATCGGGCAGCATCGGGTGATGCGATTGCCTACGATTTTCGTGAGGTCGCGCCCGCGGGCTCGTCGGCAACGATGTGGTTTGAGGGCGAACAGTACTCGTTTGAGCGGCATCACCTCAGCCACCTGTCGGTCGGCGTACCCGGGACTGTTGCGGGGTTGTATCTAGCTTGGCAAGAACATGGCAGCCTGCCCTGGCGGCGCCTGGTCGAACCGGCGATTGCTTTAGCCAGTGATGGATTTACCGTCACTCATGACTTATCGGCATCGCTTAAGCGCGTGTTGCAGCGCATGAGTCAATACCCACCATCAGTTGCGCATTTTTCAAAGAACGGTGTGCCATACGAGGCTGGTGAGAATTTTGCGCAGCCTGACCTGGCCAGCACATTAGAACGGATCGCCAACGAAGGACCAGCTGGGTTCTACCATGGCGAAACGGCCCGTTTGATCGCCGACGAGATGCGCAAGAACGGCGGCTTGATCACTGAAGCAGACTTGGCGAGATATGAGCCGAAAAAGCGGGAACCGATTCGTGGCACCTATCGCGACTACGAGATCATCTCGATGCCACCACCCAGTTCTGGCGGCACCGTGTTGGTGCAGATGCTCAATGTGTTGGAGGAATATGACCTCGCGTCGCTCGGATTCGGGTCGGCGCAGTCCATGCACCTAATTGCCGAAGCTATGCGTCGCGGCTATGCGGACCGGGCGCTGTATCTCGGCGACCCGGATTTCAATACTGACATGCCGATTTTGCGTTTAACCTCTAAAGCGTATGCTGCTGACCAGCGGCTCTCGATAAATACCGAGCGGGCGTCAGTGTCGAGCCCTACAAGTTTTTCCTGGCCGGCTGAAAGTTCAGAAACGACCCACTTTTCAGTCGTGGATCGGGAGCGGAATGCCGTCTCGCTGACCTACACGCTGGAATTTGGCTATGGGTCCGGCATCGTCGTGCCGGGCGCTGGGTTCCTTCTTAACAACGAGATGGGTGACTTCAACGCAGGGCCTGATACGACGAACGCCGACGGTCTAATCGGGACCGAGCCTAACCTGACGGCGCCAGGCAAACGGATGTTATCGAGCATGACGCCAACCATTGTCGCCAAGGACGGTCAACTTTTCATGGTTACGGGTAGCCCTGGTGGACGGACAATCATCAATACTGTGCTTCAGACTATTCTCAACGTCACAGATTTTGGTATGAACATTCAGGAGGCGATCGATGCTCCGCGCTTTCATCATCAATGGCTACCAGACCGGATCAACTATGAGCGGTACGGGTTTTCTCCTGACACTATGCGATTGCTCGAGTCGCGTGGCCACACGCTTCGGGAAGTGATTGATCAGGGGGCAGCGGAAGCGATCCTTTATAACGTCGAAGAAAATCTACTGGAAGCTGGATTGGACGGTCGTAGACCCGACGGTGGTGCGATAGGCACCGATCAGTAACGAAGATGTGGAGCGGTGACCGTTTCTGATCATCGCTCCGCGTTCTCAGTAAGTGCCTTGCATGCCGCCGTCGACCTGGATGGCGGCACCTGTCACATAGCTTGCAGCTTCGGATGAAAGGAAGACGGCGAGATTAGCTAGTTCTTTCGGCCGGCCGAGCCGACCGATTGGAATGGTTGCAACTGAGGCCTTCCGAATGGCCTCGACAGTCGTGCCCTCCCGTTCGGCATCGACACGGTCCAGTTCATCAATCCGCTCTGTGTAGATCCGCCCCGGTGCGATTACGTTGACTAGAATATTGTCCCTAGCCAGTTCTTTTGACAGGGTTTTCGCCGTGCCTAGTACGCCCATTCGCATCGCGTTCGATAACACCAGGTTTGGAATCGGCTCCCGAATTGACGACGACGCGATTGCTAGGATTCGTCCGTAGCCAGCGCGTTTCATCTGGGGTGCGGCGGCTCGGGCCATGCGGACGAAACTCATGAGGCTGAGTTCGAACGCTAAGGCCCACTGGCCCTCATCGACGGCAGAGAAACCTCCCGGTGGGGGTCCGCCCGCATTGTGGATCAGTATCTCGAGGCCACCGAATTCGTCAATGGCGGTCTGAACCAGTTTCTCACCTGCATCAGCATCCTTGACATTAGCCGCCACAGGGTGGATTTGGGCACCTGTTTCGTTGTGGATACGTTCGGCTGCCTCCTCAATCCTCGCCTGATTTCGACTCGCGACTACAACGTGACAACCTTCCTTGGCTAGACCCAAAGCGCATGCGAATCCTAGCCCGCGACTCGACGCACAGACGAGTGCACGCTTTCCCTTTAGTCCAAGTTCCACGATTGATGTCCTCCCCGCGGCCGGATTAACTCGACCGCATGATGCGCACTAGGGCGTGCTGTTGGCGTAAAGGCGTCGGTAAGAGGCGTGGTTTGTTAGAACTTCACGGACGAATCGCCTCGTTTCACTGTAGGGGATCGCATCGACAAAATAATCCTCACGAAGTCCGTCTACGGCGGTCCACCACACCCGAGCAAGGTCTTCACCGGCGTTGTAGGAGGCAGCCACTGGAGCAAGGTGGCCGTCGAACATCGTGAGCAGGCGGCTCGCCAATGCAGCGCCGATTGCAGCGTTCACGCTTGGTTCAATCATTGCGGATTCATCGTTGCTGACGTTTCCCACGCCCACTAACGGACCTATTGCGGCTGCAGTGGCAGGCATGATCTGAAACAGACCGAGAGCCCCAACGGCTGAGCGAGCGCTGGGGTCGAACCTCGATTCTTGACGCATGATGGCATAGAGCATCAGTGGGTCCATCCCGTTTGCCTCAGCAGCAGCCTCCACCTCTGACCTGAACGGCCGTGGGTAGACGAGTTGCCAGAAATTCTGCGGTAGATTGCCGGCTGGCTGCCGGAGGAACTCGCCAAAGTGGTTAGTCACGACCCGCGACGCGCGAGCATAATCTCCAGCCGTTGCCAGTGCCATGGCTGTTAGAAAGGCCAGACCACGATCATGCGATCGCTGCTGGAGAAGTGTCCATGCTGTATCAGCGGCGTCGAGGGACAGTCCCGCTCGAGCTAATAATGTGGCAGCCTGGAGTTCAGGTGCGTCAACGGTGGCGCGTGTAAGTTTCAGTTCAGGGAATGAAAGCCTGCTGCGCGGTGATGAACCATCACCACTGCTGCCTGCTAATGTTTCGTCACGGAGACGCTCTAACCCGCGTACTCCATAATAGTGGTAGGGGTAACGAGTTGTTAGCGAACGGAATGTGTCAACTGCGGTGGCCACCCGCCCAAGCCGTTGCTCGGCGATCCCCAACCAATACAAGGCCGCGGGCGCTAACTCACCCGTTGGACGCCTCCGCACTAAACCGCGGAGGTTGGTCACTGCACGCTCCAATTGATCTGTTTGCAATGCAGCTATGCCGGCGCGCCACAGGACCGTACGCTGGTCACCAGCGTTCTGGGTAATCCGAAAAAGTTCACGATAGACGTCCAACCCCTCGTCAACGAGTCCTACGGCGACGAGATACGCGGCTAGTAGAGTGCCCGTGTCACGCTTAATACCAGGAGGGGTCCCGGGAACCGTTCCCGTCCACAGGTTACCGCCCAAGGCTCTCACCTCGTCCGTTCGACCAAGCCTTACCGCTAGGCGAAAGCGGATGAGATGCACCCTTGGAAGCTGACCGTGGGATGGATAGTTGCTGCTGAAGGCGGCGCAGGCTTTGATGGCTTCGTCGTTCGATCGCATTGCATACAAGGTTTCAATCCGCTCCAAGTCAATCTGGTCAAGCTCGGCGGTGCCGGATTCTGCCCACTCATCGAGCAGCTCTAGCGCTATCCGGTATCGAGCAGTTCGGCGCAATCGCCGTACAAGGTCGCGATATTGGTTTCTGTCAAACGTCGGCATGCCTTGTGCGCCAGTGAGGCGACGAGCTGCTTCACGGGCTTCCACAAAGACCGCCGCGGACCGGAACTGGAGTTGGGTGTTGCGATAGAGGAGAAGTGCGCGATCTATATCACCGGCTTCTTCATAAACTGTGGCTAAGCCGAGCCTTGCTCGATCCGCGACCGGTCCAGTCCGGGTAAGTTGCAAGGCTTCTTGGTATCTTATCTCGGCACGGTTTGGGCGCCCCGCTTCACGTGAAATGTCACCGACAGCGACTAAAAGGTCTAAGTGGCTTCGTGCCGGTCGTCCATTCGTGAGAGCGGTTAGATAATCGTCGGCAAGACCTGCAGCGCTTCGAGTTACAGTGCTGTCGACGAGTCGGGATAGTGCGAACGAACGCAAGACCGGCTCCTCATCCGCCAGGGACGACCAGAGCGCCTCGCTATCTTCGACTCGTCCAGCGTTGTTCAAAATCTGTGCTCGGAGGAGACGGGCTTCGATCGGTTCGTCGGTGAGCGCACGCTGAAGTGCGGCGAGTGCGTGACTGAACTCACCGTTATTCAATAGCTGCACTGCATTAGAAAAACGAGGTGGGGGTAACTGGGGCTCAGTGGCGGACTGTCCGAGAACAGGTGCTGCTGAGAGCCACACAAGAATAAATGCTTGGTGGATTCTTGCTCTTAGGAGTGATGACTGTGACAATGGCATCTCGCGAAGAGTACCACGGACCGACTACAATAGTGGATGAGAAGCCGTGGAAAACGTCGGGATGCTGACGATTCAACATAGGTCCGCGGTACAGTAACAGGAGATGGTGCGTGAAGATAACACCGGGAAAACTGGCTGGTATGGATGCGGTATCGGATGGACGGGGAGCAATTGCTGCTGCGGCAATGGACCAGCGTGGCTCACTGAAAAAAGCGCTCGGCAAGGCGAAGGGGGGCGATGTCAGTGATGCGATGATGGAGGAGTTTAAGGGGGCTGTGACTGAGGTTCTAACGTCACACGCTAGTGCGATTCTCCTTGATCCCCAGTGGGGGCTTCCTGCGTCGAAGAAGCGAGCTAAGGATGCTGGCTTGCTCCTCGCGTATGAGGAGAGCGGCTACGACAACAATAAACCGGGACGGCTACCAGGGCTCCTCCCAGGATGGTCGGTGCAGCGCTTAAAGGCAGAAGGGGCCAACTGCATTAAGATTCTTCTCTACTACACGCCCTTTGAGACTGGAGAAGTCAATGAGCAGAAGCACGCGTTCATTGAGCGGGTCGGCGACGAGTGTCGGGCGAACGACATCCCCTTCTTTCTTGAGCCGGTCGGCTACGACACCAACGGAGGGGACGAAAAAGGGGCTGAGTACGCCAAGATCAAACCCGAAGTGGTCAAGCAGAGCATGGCCGAGTTTACGCAAGACCGATATGGTGTAGACGTGATGAAAGTTGAAGTGCCGGTTAACATGAAATGTGTTGAAGGCGCTAAGGCATTCGGTGGTGCAAGAGTGTACTCACGTGACGAAGCTCTGGATCACTTTCGGGCGGCCGCTGCCGTGGCGACCAAGCCGTTTATTTACCTTTCTGCTGGCGTCAGTAACGCTGAATTTACTGAGTCGCTCGAACTTGCTAACGAATCCGGTGTGAAGTTCTCCGGGGTACTTTGTGGCCGCGCAACTTGGAAGGAAGGGATCCCCGTGTATGCCACTCAAGGCATTGGAGCTTTCCGAAACTGGCTTGAGGGTGAGGGTGTAGACAATATCGGCAACGTTAATGAACGACTGAGGACTGCTCACCCATGGTTCACCGCGTACGGGGCGGCGTCGGCTGACGCGCTTGCCTGAGCACTCTCTTTTTCTGTGTTGAGGTATTCCGTCGGACGACTACGGCGTTTCCATGGTGTTTGAGTACCGTCCGAAAATTCTTGCAGCGCTAGTGGCACACGGTGTGCGACCGACTACAGCGACGCCTCCGGCGCTTGTGAAGGATCACGTCACCGCGCTATATCTCTACGAACTCAGGGCGCTTCGAGCGGCAATGATGCGGGATGAGTTTCCGAAGCGTAAATACGCCGAGCGTGTGGCGCGCTTGCGTGAGCGCTACCACCTTCTGTCGCTGCCAAGTGAGCGATGGGCCGCACAGGCATAGCACACGATTCAAAGACCAGCAATTACCAGGCCATTTGTTCTAGGACTGATACGGTTTTGCCTCAGTGTGATACGGCTGCCTGTTCTGACATAACTAGAACCTCAAGTGCCTGCAAGCAGAAATCAGTCACTCTGAATGCTCCACCTCCAACGTTCCGCAGTACGATCATGCCAACTTGCGAGTCTCTAGCGATAAACGCGGCGGCGCGATATCCCGCGACAGAACCGCCGTGGCCATAGGTTACGAAGCCACTACGACGAATTGCCTGAAAACCGACGCCGTATCCGGTAGATAAATCACCGTTCGCTGAGTTGACCCGCGTGAAATTGTCGGCGATGGTTTCACGCGCCAGTACCCATTCAGGGCCGTGGCCCAGTTGGAAGGCCAAGAACTTAGCTAAGTCTCCAACGGTTGTGTACATCGCACCGTTTGGCACTTTGTAACCGCGTCCGCCGTGTTCGCGCGCTGGTGTGTCGGCATCGATGACACCGTCAGCAACGCCGTAACCGGTTGCTAGGTGAGCCTGAATCTCAGGATTTGGCTCGAAGGCGGTCTGAGTCATTCCAAGCGGGCGGAAGATCTCCTCGGTCATGTAGTCGACGAATGGTCGTCTGGAAGCTTTGGCGAGAGCGGCACCCAGCACAGCGTAGCCGATGTTGGAATAGTGATAATGGGTGTCAGGCTCGAAGCTATACTCGACACGTGGTAAGGCGTTTCGCATCACCTGCGTCCATTCATTCACAGGTCCCACTAGATAGGTCGGTAAGTCCTTTGGCTCACGGCCGAGCCCTGAGGTCATCGTAGCTAGCTGCACGAGAGAGATCGGCGGAGCACCGACTATCCGATTCTGCACCTCGTTGATCACAGGTAGATAACGTTCCACCGGATCCGACAACCTCACAACCCCACGCTCGACGAGTTGCAAGAGCATCAGCGCTGTGAATGGCTTGGTGATTGACCCGATCCTGTAGACCGTATCAACTGTTGCAACCTTGTGAGTGGCCATGTCGGCGAAACCGTAGCTCTTGGTCCAGATGAGCGCCCCTCTCTTGACGACGCCTATGGTGACACTGCCGATGTCATCCCGTGCTAGCTCGGTTTGGGCCATTTGGTCAATTTCGGCCAAGGCCGCTTCGAACTCTGTGCTGGTTTGGGCTCTACTGGGTCGAGCGCTGACCAGCACCGCTACCGAACTCACGAGGATGCTGATAAGGAGTTGTGCTCCGATGAATCTCAAGCTGACCATACGTCACCTCCACGCCGAAGTTGTCGCAGCCGTGACATAACTGCTGTGCCATCGCGGCCGAAATGATCGTGCAATTCAAGATATTCGTGATAGAGCCGATCGTATGGCTGTTCAACTGCAGGGTTCGGTGCGACCGTTTCGGTCTCAAGGTGGGCCATGTTCTTGACTGCCGCCCCGAGTGATGCGTAGCCTCCAATTTGCTGTCCAGCTACCACGGCACCAAGAATGGAGGCACCCAAGGCCGAGGCATTGCCTGAGGTCGCCAGACGAATAGGTCGTTGCGTGATGTCAGCGTAGACCTGGAGTAAGAGCGGACTACGATCGGCCAGACCACCGGTAGCGACAAGTTCGGTCACTGGGATCTGTTCCAGTTCAAATGCGTCGAGCACACGACGAGTCCCGAAACCCGTTGCCTCTATGAGGCTTCTGTAAACATCGGCCTGAGTGGTCTGGAGTGATAGGCCCACAATAAGTCCGGAAAGGTCGGTGTTGGCTAGAACGGATCGATTGCCGTTCCACCAATCCAGCGCGACCAATCCGTTCCCGCCTGGCTTCGTTGCTGCTGCCGCACTTTCAAGCTGCACGAATGTGTCTGGGTCCTGCGCGTGATCCGGGTTTACAAACCTAACGAACCAAGCGAAGATATCCCCGACCGCAGCCTGGCCGGCCTCGTAACCGTATAACCCCTCGACGATACCATCCTCCACGATGCCAGCCACTCCCTCAACAGGCGCATGGTGTTCTGCTAGCAACATGTGACAGGTTGAAGTCCCGAGAACGACGACCATGCGACCTGGGGTGACAACTGTTGCACCTAGGACTGCGGCGTGGGCGTCGATAATTGGGACGGCGACCGGCGTGCCAGGACTCAATGCGAGACGCGAAGCGCTCTCGTCGGTCAACCTTCCCGCGCACTGCCCGGGTGCGAGGATGTCACCCGGGAGCTTGTTCTGGACGAAGTGGCGCATCCGTGGGTCGAGGGCTTCGAAGAATGCCTGAGATGGAAAGCCGTGTGCTCGGCTCCAGAAGCCCTTGTAGCCAGCTCCGCAGGCGTTTCTTACGAGCTTGCCAGTCAATTGAGCGACTACCCAGTCTGCAGCCTCCACGATACCCTCGGCGGTTTCATAGATTTCTGGGTCTTCTTCGAGGATTTGTAGCGTTTTGGCGACGAGCCATTCCGGGGAGGTGCGGCCTCCGTAATCGTTAAGAAAGCGCTCACTCCGAGCGATGGCGGTTTCGTTAATTCGATCCGCTTGCGACTGTGCTGCGTGGTGTTTCCAGAGTTTGACCCAAGCGTGAGGACGTTTAACGAATGCCGGGTTCAGGCAGAGTGGTTGATGGCCTCTGTCAACCGGCAGCACCGTTGAGGCGGTGAAGTCAATGCCCATTCCCCTGATTGCATCGACGGGCACTCCGGCTTCTCGTCTCGCCTCTATCACGACGGCGGTCAATGCGGTCAGGTAATCTGTAGGATGCTGGAGGGCCCAGTCGGCTTCTAGCGCACCGCCGTCAGGTAGTTCACGGTCGATCACTCCATGCGGATAGTCTGCTACCGCAGTTGCAAGTTGGCGCCCAGTAGCCATCTCTACGATAACCGCTCGGCACGACGCCGTTCCAAAATCTATCCCGATGGAGCACGGGGTAACACTTCGACTCATCGCTGAAACTCGACGGCCTGGTGCTGAGAAAGATCATCGTCCAAATCACCGCAGAGATTAACCCGCAAGCCAAGTTCCTGTGCCATTGCGGACTTCATGACCAGCGCACGATGGGCGTCGACCGCGTTGGGAGTGTACGCCACCTGAATATGATTGGATTGGTGCTTTGCCATGAGCTGGTTACGATTCACTCCATACAGAACAGCGTGCATGATCGGCCACTGCGGAGTGGTCAGTTGCCACCGTCGCTCAGTCTCTTCGTCGGGTAACCGAACAACGCCCCCACGGCCAATATCCATGTGTAGGGCGTTCTGCTCGATGTAAATCCGGCTCCACACAATTTCACCAGGTCTACTGACGCCCTTCAGTGTTGATCCGCCGCGAGGAAAGTACATGGGTGGTTGGCGTTCGCCGACGGCACCGGCATAGCCATTAATGAAGTGACTGGCAGGTGCGGCACCAGAGATTTCAAAGACCCACACGAACTCGTTGACTCCGTGGTCACGAACGACCTCGCCCCACCGAACGTCGTGGAGCGTCGTGGATGGGTCAAACCCGAGAGCCATCCAAACCCGGTTGGTGAGCAGTGCATCGACGCCCGCGCACTCGTCGACCTCATTAAAGTGTGGAATAGCCTGACCTTCGAACACCGGACGGCCGTTTGCGCCAACGACTGGCGGCCTATCGGGATTGTTTAATAATCCTTCAGCGAGATCGGAGGCAACACACAGGTCCTTCAAACCCTGTTGGTACTGGATACCTATGGCGCTGCAACCGAATCGGTCGGCGAGGGTCGCGGCTGCGGTGTACATTTTCAAGCCTTCTAAAACTTGGTCTTCGGTGAGGTGTTCGCTTTCATCGGGGCCAAATCGGAATTGCATGCCGCGGTCTAGTAGCCACTTGTAGTGAACACGGGCTGTCTCAGTCTTAACGTCACGCATGGCCGCGTAAAGTGCTGACTGGCTAAGTCGCTCTTTGAAAAGCCCCAAGCGATGCAGTAGTTGGTCAGGGATGATCGCGTTGAACATTCCCATGCAACCCTCATCAAACACGCCGAGTAGTGCTTGGTCAGTTCGAAGATGCGATCCAACTGCGTGGCCACGCGCTGCAAATTCTTGAAATTCAACCGGCCACTGGTGATCGTCGAGTGGTCGTGCGTGTGACACGTCGTGCGTGATGTGTCCATGAGTCAGCCATTCGGATAATCCGCGCTTAGCGAAATCGTCTTGGAAGTTCTCACTCCAGACGGAACTGTAAGGGACATTGGCTTTCGTCAGTGAGCCGTTGAGATTGAGTAGGCCCACGAGGCCAGGCCATTCACCGCTCCAGTTGGCCAGGGTCAAGACCGGTCCCTTGTGGCGGATTAAGCCGGCTAGGACATGGCTTGTGTATTGCCAAACTGCTGTCGCAACAACGATTGGTAACTGTGGGTCGATCTGTCTGAAAACCTCCAGTCCGCGTGCTTGGCTGTCGATAAAGCCATGTCCGGTGTTCAGGTCGGGCTCATGAGCCCGATGGGTCTGATGACCCAAATCCTTCAACACACCTTGCACCATCTTCTCGAGTACTTGTTGTGCGGGCCAGCACCGCCGGTTGGCACTCGGCCGCGAATCACCGCTGGCAACGATCTGGATGGGGGGTTTATCAGCCATTTACCCTGTGGTTCGGGAAGACCGGCTCGGGCCGCGGGAGGTTTACGCAACTGGCAGTTTGTAGCATAACGGAATCCACAAAATTTGGTCCTGCGTTTCTCAATAAGCCTCTGACTATGGATAATTTACTCTCGAAGGGCGGCTAGGTGCTCGTTTACCTTCCATCACTGCGGGTTCGATTCCCAAGGCCGTTTTGGCGGTGCCGGCCTGTCAGTGAGCGCGTCCTAGGTTAGAATCTGTGCCTTGGCCCGGCTATTGTCTCCCTGCGAGATAGGACAACTCATGACTGATTCTCGGAAACCCTCCAGCAAGTGGAGACGGCGACTGACGCTTGAAGTCTGATGCCAACTTGTGCCCACGTACTTGCAACAACCTTGAAGGCGGGTGGTGTTACCATGCTCTTCGGTCTTCCAGGCGGCGAGATCCTCAACTTCGTTGAGGCGGCTAAGCGGGTCGAGATTGATTTCCTGCTGACTCGACACGAAGCCACAGCATCACTGATGGCCGATGCAACTGGTCAAATGCTTCGGCGCCCAGGGGTCTGTGTTTCCACTTTGGGTCCGGGAGCTGTCAACATGACGCTCGGTGTTGCAAACGCTTACCTTGATCGTTCGCCACTTCTCGCGATTACGGCATCGACGGCGACCTCGGCCGCACCTTATGCGACGCATCAAAACCTAGATCTCAGCGCGGTCTATCGTCCATTCACGAAGGCGGTGCTGACTCTTGACGGTCAGGATACTGAGGCCAAGGTGCGCCGTGCTTTCCGTACGGCCATGACACCGCGGATGGGGCCAGTCCACATCGCGTTGCCAAGTGATGTGGCCTGCGCAGAGGACCGACAGACAGTCGACCCCTCAGGCGAAGCGTTTGAGCCACCGCCGATTCCACCGCCGAGCAGCGAGGCTATTGCCAAGATGAGCTCCAGGCTGCGAACATCGAAACGGCCCATTCTCATTCTCGGGCTTGACCTTGGGGTCTCCGACGTAGCAGCTGTGCGGAGGTTCGTCGAAGCCCTTAATGTTCCGGTGTTTGTCACTCCCAAGGCAAAAGGCATGTTGGCCGAAGACCATCCGAATTTTTTTGGTGTGTGTGCCGGCGTGTCTGGTGATGGTGCCATCGTAGACTTTCTAGCCAGTGCTGATTTACTCGTGGGTGTCGGGTTCGAACCGGTTGAGTCGGAAAAGTTGTGGCACCAGACCATGCCAATCGTCTCAATCGGGCCGTTATCGATTGCCTCTGGTTCCTTTCGGCCAGAGATGGAGCTTGAAGGCCAAGTGGCGACATCACTAACAGCGTTGTCTCAAGCCGAGTTGGGTCCATTTGCTTGGGATCCCACAGAGTTGGTGGCGTTTCGGCAACGATTGGCTTCGGTCGTTGCGCCGGCTAAGACTACGGGTCGAGGTTTGTCGCCCAGTGCGGTTGTGCATCGGCTGCGTGAAGTGCTACCTCGTGAGACGATCGCGACCACCGACGTCGGTTCGGTGAAATTCGTCACGTCGCAGGGATGGACAACTTATGAACCGATGACCTTTTTTGAGTCGAACGGTTTGTCTGCCATGAGCTACGCTTTTCCAGCGGCTATGGCAGCTTCACTCATTTTCCGCGATCGTCCGGTGCTCTGTACGATTGGTGATGGGGGCTTCGGAATGACGATGGCGGATGTGGAGACCTGCGTTCGGCTCCGACTACCGATCGTAACCGTGGTCTTCAACGACTGCTCACTCAGTCTGATTCAGATGGCACAGGCGCGACGAGGGCTGGCTGACGTGGGTGTACGCTATGGCAAGATTAATTTTGGTATGGCTGCCGAGGCGTTAGGTGCGTGGGGACGCCGGGTCGCAAGCCTTGACGAACTTGGCGCGGCGGTTGCTGAGGGCCGGGGCACCGGAAGACCGGTTGTGATTGACGTACCGGTCGACCCGGCCGAGTATCGGATGCATTCGGCGCCACCTACCGTTACCTAACTGACCTGAAAAGGATAGGTTTGTTGATCGTTACGATACATGCTCATCGCGCATTGCTATTCGCTAGTTTGGTCATAGTAACTGCTACGCTTGTTGGTTGTGGGGCCCCAGTGCTGGAGGAAAGTGGCACCGATAGCTCTCGACGAATCGATGTAGCAGCCCTGGATACTCGTATCAACGAGTTACTTCGAGTTGGGCACTCCGATGGAATGACCGCTAGTATCTGGATCGGAGGTGTGACCGGAGAACCGTGGTACATACGGGATGCCTCGACTGTGCGAGCAGCGGCGAGCAGCATTAAAACGGCCTACCTTGTCGAACTATTCGACGCCTACGCAGAGCAGCTCGATGAATCGGTAAGCGAGCTAGCCGAGATCGTGAGCGATGAGGCGCACCCCGCGGTGGCACACTTTAGTCTGGACGATCTCACTGAAATCCGACGGGAGGTCGAGGAGGCCACGATCAGACGGCTCGGGCACATGATGATCCGCGGTAGTGATGTGTCGAATGTTGTCTATAACGCTTCCGCGAATGTGGTTACAGCACTTTTGGGTGGTCCTGGCGCGCTGACCGCACGGATTCAGCGGAGAGATGCGGCATTTAGTGGACTGACAGTACGGCGTTACATGTTGGCCGCGCGAGACGTGACTGGAGACAACGAAGCTACGGCTGCGTCTCTCGCGGCCGTATTAAGGCGCATCGCCTCCCGTCGTATTGCTGGGATGGAGCCCGATACAATCTCCGCGATGTGGGATATTTTGCGCGTGCCTAATGACGATGGTATCGATGGTCGTGTCCATTACTTCAAGAGTGGCAGTCTCAATAGCGACCCGATGGTACGGATTCGTTCAGGATTCTGGCATTTTCCACCGGATGAAACCACCGTCTACGTCGTGATCGTTGAACAACCGGTGCCGGGTAGCCTCTCGAGGGATCGGGCGGGGGAGCGTCTGGCTGGAGTGAGTGTGTTGGTAACCGATGCGGTGCTGGCCGCCCGATGAGCAGGGCGAAGCTTCTATTCCTCGACGCCCCTTCGACACAATCGAATTTTTTGGATCCGAAGGGCTCATTAAAGACTCCTTAAAGACTTGTGACCACCTGGGTAAGACGAGAGTTTAAAGACCATATGTGTCCAGATGTGAGGGCATTGTAACTGATGATGTAGTTTGTTCTGTATGACATCTGCCTGCTGTGTTTCATCCTGAATATTGGCATTATGGTCGTGGAGCTATGAGGGTGTGGTGAGTTGAGTGCTTGGTGTCACTGTCATACAGTGAGGGGAGCGGTGGGCCGATATGGATCGTATGCGGATCATGAGTAAGGGAATTGTGCTCTTCTTCGTCATGGTAGCTGTGCCTACGGTGACTACGATCTCTCAAGAGCTACCGCTAACAATGGAGGTGAGCCATTACGCACGGTCGCTTCAGCCTGGTGAAGTCGTGCGGGTGACCGCGACGTTTTCTCGGCCAGTGAGCACTGTGCGCGCTAGTGCGTTTGGCAGTGTGGTGTCCTTCCAACCGACCGGCGACCAGCGGATGTGGAGTGGCCTAGTTGGAATTGATCTGGACGTTAAAATCGGGGAACACCTTATTTCAATTGTTGGCACCTCGCCGAATGGAATAACCGCACGGACGGAGCATCCCTTGGCGGTGATATCCAAGGAGTTCGCGACACGCCGGCTGACCGTTGCGCCTGAATATGTGACGCCCCCGGACGGGGTTATCGAGCGGATTCAGCGTGAAGGGGCGCGCACGACGAAGTTATTCAATACCCAGACACCGATAGCATACTGGAGCGGCGCATTTCTCCGTCCGGTTACTGGAGCGGCGACGAGCGCTTTCGGTCGGCGTAGTGTCTTCAATGGTCAAGCCCGGAGCCCGCATAGCGGAGCAGATTTTCGAGCTTCGCAGGGCACTCCGGTTAAAGCACCGAACTCCGGCGTCGTCGTACTTGCTAACGATCTCTACTTCTCAGGTAACTGTGTGATCATTGACCATGGACTAGGTCTCTACTCGTTCTTTGCTCATCTTTCTCGAATTGGTGTAGCTGAGGGGGATAGGGTTGCCTCTGGCGATATCATTGGTGACGTCGGCGCAACGGGGCGCGTGACGGGGCCACACTTGCACTGGACCGTCCGTCTGAACACGGCGCGCGTTGACCCTCAGTCGTTGATGGCTGTCCTTGCTGACGGTGGGTAGTGATTTGTTGCCAGTTCAAATGCTCCACTAACCTACGGAGTCGCCGATCACTTTTTACCTCGGCGGTCCCACAATGGGACGGCCCTCACTGGAGCATGGTTACTGAGGTATGCACTCGACACAGATCGAAACAACTCAATGACTAGTGCTCAGGAACAGGCTCTTATCGAATTCACTCGAGAACTTGTGCGTATCCCTAGTGTTTTGGGCGATGAACAGGCGATGGCTGCACGTGTCCGTGAGGAGATGGAACGCCTCGGTTTCGATCAGATAACAGTTGACGAAGCTGGGAACGTTGTCAGCATTGTCGAGGGTCGCCACGACGGGCCGACGCTGCTCTTCGATGCGCACCTGGATACCGTCGACGTATTGCCTCGAGATGGCTGGACCTACGACCCTTTTGGAGGAGACCTCCAGGACGATCGGATCTACGGGCGCGGTAGTTCAGACATGAAAGGGGCGCTTGCCGCGATGATTCATGGCGTTGCGGGCATGGACCGTGAATCTACGAAGGGACGTGCCATCATTTCTGGATCGGTTGGGGAGGAACTGATTGAAGGCGCAGCCCTCCGTCATGTCATGCAGTCCGTCCGTCCTGACTATGTTGTTATCGGAGAATCCTCTGAACTCCAATTGGTCCGCGCTGGACGAGGTCGTGCTGAACTCGTCATAGAGACCCATGGGCGCCCGTCGCATGCCTCGACGCCGGACCGCGGACTCAATGCCGTGCACATCATGCGCGATGTAATTGCTGAAATTGAAGCACTCGTGATGCCAACCCATCCGTTTGTAGGTTGTGGTGTCACGTGTTTGACTGACCTAATCTCGATACCGTATCCCGCCCACTCGGTTGTTCCGAGCGGATGCCGTGCCACTTACGAACGCAGGTTGTTACCCGGGGAAACGAAGGAATCGCTATTTAGTGAAATGCAAGAGGCTGTCAATCGAGCGGCCGCAACTGACACAACTGTTCGGTTGGCAACGACCAACTACGAGAGTTACACCGGTATGCGGTGGGAAGAACCGAAGTGGTACCCTCCCTGGGAGATAGACGAATCGCATACCCTAGTGCAGCAGGCGCTGGCCGGGTTACGTCGCACTCAACTCGATCCCTCAATGCGGAGCTATCAGTTCTGTACGAATGCTGCCTATAGTGCAGGAGCTGCCGGTATTCCAACGATCGGCTTTGGGCCGTCTTCAGAACATCACGCACATGTGTGTGACGAGCATCTAGAAGTGAGCCAGCTACTCGGAGCTGCCACAGGCTACAGAGCAATCGCAGACGCAATGCTCGCGTTCTAGTTGGCTAGGTAAGGCTCCACCGCTGCCAATACAGGGCGTTAATTGGTGACTATCGTGCCAACTCTACCAGGGTACGGATGCGTTCAGCATCGGTAACGTTCATCGAGAACTCGGACGAGCCCGGCTCAATGCCCATGTAGCAATCCGGATTGCGAAAGGTCATAGCGCTCTCAATTTTCTTAGTGCCTGTGACGTGAATTTCTCGTGCACCGGTCGCCCAGAGAATTGTCAGTAGACTTCGCTCGTCTATGCTGCCACCAGGCATGACAATAATACGGTCGCCAGCTTGGGTGATGAGCTCGCGAAGTAGCTCGATCCCTTCGACTGCGGTCGCTCTTTGACCCGAGGTCAACACCCGTTCAATGTGTAACCCGACCAAGGCTTCCAGTGACTGTGTTGGGTTGCCGGCCATGTCGAACGCACGATGAAACGTGACCGCCATTGGCCTGGCTTGTTCCGTAAGTTGTTCTGTGCGACGAACGTCGACCTCGCCATCCTGTGTCAGCAGACCGAAGACGACACCGTTACTCCCTAACCGTTTGGCCATCTCGACGTCGCGTTGCATCGACGCGAATTCGGTGTCGGAATAAAGAAAATCACCACCTCGGGGTCGAATCATCACTTGAATTTCGATTGTCGTACGCTGTCGAGTTACCGCGATCGTACCTGCACTCGGGGTCAACCCGCCTTCACGTAACGCTGCACAGAGTTCGATACGATGCGCGCCACCGGCCTCAGCTGCAATCGCGCTGTCGACCGAGTCGACGCATGCCTCGACGAGAATTTCATGTGGCATATTTATTAATCGGAAGCTTCACGATCTGCGTATAAATAGATACTGAAGGATGGTAACTCTAATCATCCAAAATATGACCACAGTCCAACGACCACGACGCTGATGATGATGGTCATAATTTTTTCATTTGTCCGCCCGGCGATCTCGGCAGCGTGGTTCCTCCAGTTGAGCGTTACATCGGCAAGGCTTTCGACATCACGCCGTTCGCTCGGCTGGCTCAGCCAGAACATCATTCCGACCGAGACGAAGAAGAGGATAACTGAGAAATTTAGGAAACTGAATTCTACTAATGCGTTTAGACCACCGAGGTTCCAACCCAGACCGTTGTGAAGAACATCGAGCAAGAAGCGCCCGCCGCCTATAATGCCTCCAAAGACCAGCGTGGTTAACGCCGCCCGCGCTGTGGCTCCCTTCCAGAGAATACCGACGAGGAACACCGCTGTGATCGGCGCAGCCAGACTTGCCTGAATGCTCTGGAGGTATTGGTAGATCTCATTGTTCAAGTGCTGAATAAATGGAATCCAAAGGATGCTGACGACGACGATCACTGCCGTTGTTATGCGCCCGACAAAGACCAGCGTTTTTTCAGCAGCGTCTGGGCGCCGCTTTTTGTAGACGTCCATCGTAAGAAGGGTTGAGCACGAATTAAAAACTGAACTGAGAGATGACATGAGTGCTGCCAGTAGGGCGGCGATCATTAAGCTTTGCACTCCAGCCGGCAGTAGTCGAAGCACTAAAAGTGGGTAGGCGTTGTCACCGGTCACGTCCGCTGGCCAGAGTGCCTTAGCGATGAGGCCTGGCAGGACGAGGATGAAAACAGGAAGGATTTTAAGTGCAGCGCAGAAGATAGTTCCTTTACGAGCTTCATTTACGTTTTTCGCTGAAAGCGTCTTCTGGACGATCACCTGATCGGTGCACCAATACCAAACGCCAAGGATCATCGTGCCAAGAGTTGTTCCTGGCCACGGGTAGACTGAGTCGCTAGCTGGTTTCAGCATGTGGAAAAAATCGTCAGGAAGCGCTGCTCTTAAGTTGGCGAAGCCGCCTATCTCACTAAGGCCGAGTGTTGTCAGTAGAATCGCGCCACCGATAAGGATGAACGCTTGAATCAGGTCAGTGTAAATAACAGCCGCGAGACCGCCAGCGATCGTGTAAGCACCGGTTGCAATTACCAGCAGGATTGCTGAAGTCATATAGTCCCAGCCGAAGACTTCCCGGATTAATATCCCGCCAGCGAATAACGAAACAGAAATTTTTGTAAAGATGTACGCAAAGATCGAAATCCACGTGAGATAGGCACGGCACCCAGAGCTGAATCTTCGCTCCAAGAACTCCGGCATCGTGAAGACGCGAGTCTTAAGGTAATGCGGTAAAAACAGCCATCCCAGGATAAAGAGGCACAAGCTGGCGGACCACTCGTAGGCTCCAACCGCGAGGCCAGACGAGGCGCCCGAGCCGGCCAAACCAATGAAATGTTCGCTACCGATGTTTGTGGCGAAAACCGAAGCCCCGATGGCGAACCAGCCAACGTGTTGGCCAGCTAGGAAATAGTCGCGGCTCGTTCGCTCTTTGCGAGCGAAGTGGAACCCGATGGAGAAGATCCCGAGAAAGTAGGCGATGAGAATGCTGGTGCCGAGCATGCCGCGTCAGCGCGCCAAGTAAACTCCGTGCGCCTTTCCCACTTCAGTGAGGGTAAACACTACGTGCGGATTCAAGTATGTGCCCAATAAAAGCAGCATGGTTAGTTGAGCAGAGCCACCGAAGAATTATATGTGTTTCTACAGCTACAGTCGTTTGTGGGACCGTGTTTCTACTCTGAATTGACGGTACTTCACCGACCCCTTACGCCCAGCAAGATGTCCATGGTCAACTGATCAAGTCGCTCGTATGGTAGTCGACGCATACCGATTTGGGCTCGGTCGAAGTCGTAGCCAAGAAGTTCCTTGGCGTGCGACTTCCGGTACTTTTCGACTATTGGAACACCGGGTCGGGGTGAAGAGATTTCCGCAAGGATTTCTTGAATCTCGGTGTCACCGTTCCAACAAAGTGCTTTATCTTTCAAAATGAGATAGTTCCGTATACAACCAAGGGCAAAGTCCTTGACGCCCTCGTTGTCCTCGGTGCGGTAAGCATGGGCATCGAAATGACGCGGGTTGTCGTAGCCGACATCTTCGAGGAACTTTACAAGGAAAAACGCTGCTTTGGGGTTCGCTGAAGCAAAGCGAAAGTCCTGGTCGTAACGCCCAATGACTTGATCGTTGAGGTCAATGTGAAAGAGTTTTCCGGCCTCCCAGGCTTGTGCGACGGCGTGCGTGATGTTGAGTCCAGCCATATGCTCGTGGGCCACCTCAGGGTTGACTCCGACCATGTCGGCGTGTGCGAGTGAATTAATAAAGCCAAGATAGGCACCGGTTGTAGGGAAGTAAGTGTCGCCGCGTGGTTCGTTCGGTTTCGCTTCAAGCGCGATACGGTAACCGTATTTGTTCGCGAGGTTGTACTCACACACATAGTTAATCGCATCACGCAGGCGCGCGATTGCCTCATCTGGCCGTCGGCAGGTATCGGTTTCTGTCCCCTCCCGGCCGCCCCACATGACGTAGGTCTTCGCACCAAGCTCAGCTCCAAGGTCCATTGCGCGGAGAGTTTTCTGCAACGCATAGGCGCGCACGGCGGGGTCATTGGACGAAAAGGCACCATCTCGAAAAACCGGATCGAAAAATAAATTAGCGCTGACCATGGATGTGACAACACCCTGGTTAATGCAGGTTTTCTTGAAGTCCCTGACGATCCGATCGCGATCGATAGAGGAGGCATCAATTGGCACCAGGTCGTTGTCGTGTAAGTTGACGCCCCAGGCTCCGACTTCAGCTAGCAAACGGACTAAATCGTTAGGCTTAACTGGAGGCCGCACTGCGTCACCAAACGGGTCCCGTCCACGATTACCTACAGTCCACAATCCGAAAGAGAATTTATGTTCTGGGCGAGGTGCGTAGAGGTCGTCATGCATGTATCAATCCTCGTGGATTCTCTGTTGTAGGGAAGTTAATCCTCAGCACTGAATTCAAAATTGCTTTGTAAACTCGGGAATTGTTTTGAGCGCCGGATACAGTGTTCGATATCGTGCGTACTGACGTGCTAGGAGTTCGACGTCGACGTCGGTTGGGTCTGTGCGAGTGGCTATGGTCACGGTGGTGTCACACGCCTCGTCGACGGAAGACCATACGCCGGTACCAACGCCGGCCAAGAGCGCTGCTCCATATGCTGCGCCCTCTTCTGTGGCGAGCGTTGTTACCTGTTGGCGGTAAACGTTAGCCTGAATCTTTCGCCAGAGTGCTGACCGCGCACCACCACCACCCAGTCGTATCTCGTGAACCGGCACTTTCATAGTTTCAAGAATTGTGAAGGAGTCCTGGAGACTGAACGCAACGCCTTCCAGAATGGCGCGTACAACATGGGCACGCGTATGCGTTGCCGTAAGGCCCACCAGCGCGCCACGAGCATTAGAGTCGAGATGAGGCGTCCGTTCACCCATTAGATACGGTGCCCAGAGAACGCCATCGCTACCTGTTGGAGCTGTCGCGGCTTCGTCGGCGAGACGGTCGTAAGGGTCACGACCATCGTCTTCACCTGCACCGAACCGGCTCTTGAACCAGCTGAGTGAGAGTCCAGCTGCCTGTGTTACGCCCATAGTGTGCCAGCGGTTGGGAACGGCGTGGCAGAAAGTGTGGACCCGTCCTTCTGGGTCTAGAGCGGGTTGGTCGGTCGCCGCGAACACCACCCCCGAGGTGCCGATCGTCGCACTTACGGCACCCGGCTTCACGACCCCCATGCCAACCGCACCAGCCGACTGGTCGCCGCCGCCAGCCACCACCGGCGTACCTGCTGTGAGGCCAAGCTTGTCTGCGAGCCGGGGAGTGACCTGACCTGTGATTTCCGGGCCTTCGTGAACGGATGGCAACATCTTAAAATCGAGATTCGTTACTTTGAGCATTTCCGCAGACCATTGTCGGCGCGCTACATCAAGAAGGAGTGTGCCCGAAGCATCGGCCATATCGGTTGCTCGCTCACCAGTTAATTTGAAACGGACGTAATCCTTGGGTAACAGAACGGACCGCACCTTGTTCCACAGCTTCGGTTCATGGGTCCGGACCCAGAGGAGCTTCGGCAACGTGAAACCGGTCAACGCGGGATTCGACGTTAGTTCGATCAGGCGCTCACGACCCACCTGCTCGTTAAGCCATTGACATTCGGTCTCGGTGCGTAGGTCGCACCAGATGAGCGCAGGCCGAACGATGCTGTCGTCAACACCGAGGAGAACTGAACCGTGCATTTGTCCCGATAGGCCGATGCCTCGGATGTCGGCGCTCGAACACGACGCATTGGTTAGTGCTGCGCGCACGGCTATCTGGGTGGCGCGCCACCAATCATCGGGGGATTGCTCAGCCCACCCAGGCTGCGGTGAAGTGAAGTCCTCGTGCTCTTCGGTTGCCGAGGCGATGACCGACCCGGTCTCGTCTATAAGGAGTGCACGGCTTCCACTGGTACCGACATCGATGCCAAGAAGTGCCATTCAGGTCCTAAGGATAGCGCACGACCAGCGAAAATTATGCTGTTCGCTTTAGTGGTGCGGCTTACGAAAGGGAAAAAGAACTTTCGGGCTCCTCAGCTTACCGCTTTCGATGGCAACAGCCACGTGATCGTGACATGATGTGAGCGTTTTTTGGAAGCTCGGGGCCGTGAGTTGTGGTCGGTCGCTGGAACGAGGAGTTTCACGGTCTTCAAGGAGGGGTCACATGAGTGGTCGGAAATTTCATATTTCACGTCGCCATTTCCTGGGAACTTCTTTCGCTGCAGGGCTCGGTGGAGTTTCCACAGGTCTGCTGGGTAAGAGTGTGGAGGCCAATCAGCGTCCCGTGCCTGCGATAGCGCTCGAGGGGCTCCGCCCAAGTGGAATGATTGACGAGGCATATTGGTGGAAGGTTCGCTCGCAGTTCAACATTGTTGATGGGCTGGCCTTCATGAACAACGGCACCCAGGGCCCAATGCCTCGAGTTGTTCTCGAGAAAAATGAACGCATTTTGCGTGAAATCGCCGAGGACCCAACGGACAACTATCGTCGGGACGACATCAATGCGGTTCGAGAAAAGGTCGCACCCTTTGTTGGTGCTGACCCCTCTGAGATTGCCTTGACCCGAAGCACGACGGAAGGGATGAACATCTTCGCTCACGGGCTCGACTGGCGTGAGGGTGACGAAGTACTTATGAATTCACACGAGCACGGTGGTGGGCGGGGACCGTACCTGACACTTATGGAGCGTAAGGGCATCAGGATCAATGTGATTGACCTTCCGTCACCACCTGAGAGCACGGACCAGATCGTCGACCTCTACGAGCAGGCGATTACTTCGCGGACCCGTGCCATCATGGTGAGCCATATTACCTACGTGACTGGGCTTGTGACCCCAATCAAGATGCTATCCGAGATGGCGCATCGACATGGTGTCCTGGTGTCTGTCGATGGCGCCCACCCACTCGGCATGATCGATCTTAACTTCCACGAAATGGGTTGCGACCACTATTCGGCTGCGGGGCAGAAATGGTTGCTCGCGGGTGGTGGTACCGGGGTCTGTTACGTCAAGGGTGACATTCAGGATCAAGTGTGGCCGCTCATGGGGGGGCCACCACGTGAGGGCGCGACGGCCACGCGCTATGAGTCGGTTGGTCAGCACAACCTTCCATCGTTGCTCGGCATGGGTGACGCGGTGGACCTCCAAGAGACGATAGGGAAGCGGAACATTGAGGAACGGGACCGACAACTCAGCACACGGTTGAAGGCCGGGTTAAGCGAGATTCCGGGTGTACACCTGTGGACGTCAAGTGACCGAGGTCTTAGTGCTGGGCTGACCCTGTTTTCGGTTCATGATATTCCGATGCAAAATGTTGTCACGGCTCTTTTCGATGAGTTTCGTGTACACATTCGAACTATGGGCACTGGTAATCTAAACGGCGTTCGTGCCTCAACTCACTTTTATAACATGCCGCATGAGGTGGACCGGCTGTTAGAAGGGGTTCGGCACATCGCGGCGAATGCGGGTAACTACATGACGACGTCTGGATAGTTAACGGTCGTTTTTCTGACGCACGGCGGGTTCTATCTGCCGTGCGAAAGTTGCTACCTCAGCATGTTCTATTCAACACTGATTTGAGGGAGGGTGTTATGTCACGAAAAAATCTAAAATTTGCGGCCCTATTATTGGTCAGCGTGGTCGCTTGGGCGTGTAGTGGTGGCACGACCCAAAGTGAGGTCGCACCAGAACCCACGGAGCAAGAGATTGTTGAGTTGGCTCGTGGTATCCACGAGCGGGCACTCACTATCGATACACACGACGATATTCCATTTAACTTTGCGACCGAAGAGGTGGATCCAGGCGTGCGGGGTGATCGAAAAGTCGACTTACCCAAGATGCGCGAGGGTCTTCTCGACGTGGGGTTTTTCATCGTTTTTGTCGGACAAACTGAGCGTACGGCCGAGAATTACGAGCAGGCAAAAGCTGATGCGATGACGAAGTTTGAAGCGATTCACCGGATGACTGAGGAAATGTACCCGGATGAGATCGAGTTAGCCTACACGGCCGATGACGTCGAGCGTATACATGCGAGCGGTAAGCTGGTGGCCATGATAGGTATTGAGAACGGCTACGTTATCGGTCAGGACGTGTCCTTACTTGAGAAATATCACGAGCTTGGAGCGCGTTATATTACGCTCGCGCACGGCGGTCACAATGACATTGCCGACTCGGCAACCCCACGCGAGAGTGAACCAGAATCCGAACACGATGGATTGAGCGAGTTTGGTGAGGAGGTTGTGGCTGAGATGAATCGGCTTGGGATCATGGTTGACGTGTCTCATATCGCGAAGCAAGCGATGCTTGATGCGACAGCGGTATCTCAGGCCCCGGTAATCGCTTCGCACTCTAGTACGGTCACTATTAACCCTCATCCTCGTAATATGGATGATGAGCAACTACTTGCTCTCCGAGACAATGGCGGTGTGATGCAGACCGTCGCCCTTGGTTCGTTTGTTAAGGTGCCGTCGCCAGAGAAACAGGAGGCGGTCGCTGCGCTTCGAGAGGAGATGGGAATTGAGGGACGTGCCGGGGTGCGAAATCTTAGCGACGAGTTACGTGCTGATTATGACCGTCGTATGGCCGAACTTGACGAGCAGTGGCCTCCGGCCAATGTACAGGATTTCGTCAACCACATCGACCATGCTGTCGGGCTGATTGGTATCGATCATGTGGGCATAAGTTCCGATTTTGATGGTGGCGGGGGAATCGTGGGCTGGAACGACGCCAGTGAAACGTTTAACGTCACGTTGGAACTTGTTCGACGCGGGTACAGTGAAGGGGAAATCACGCAACTCTGGGGGGGCAACCTACTTCGAGTACTGCGAGATGTGGAGCGTGTGGCCCAAGAACTGCAAGGTGAAACGTCCAACTAGCGTAGGTGATGACGATTGAGCAATCAGTGCAAAGCCTGAGTCGTTCGTTGGAACGAGGATAGCGGACCATGCCGTTGACCTCATTTGAGGAGCTGCCGGGGTCGGCGCGCTTGTGGATCTTCGCTGCTGATCACGAGCTTTCACACCCAGACTCCAACCGCTTACTCGGCGAAATCGACAGGTTCCTGATGGAATGGACCGCTCATCGGTCACACCTGACTGCTGGTCGTGACTGGAAATTTAATCGCTTTTTGTTCATAGGTGTCGACGAATCGGCAGTTGGAGCGTCAGGGTGTTCTGTTGATGCACTGGTGCGTAAAATTCAGCGTTTGGAGAAGGTGATCGGTGTGACGTTAGCCGACCGTGGGCCTGTGCTTTTCCGCCGGGGTGATGCTATTGAGCGTGTGTCACGTGTCCAGTTTGCTAATCTTGCTGGCGTAGGTGACGTAAGTCCAGAGACCTGTGTTTTCGATAACACGCTTACGACCGTTGGCGATGTACGTGCTGGACTTTGGGAGATTCCAGCGCGTGAGGCCTGGCATGGCCGGGCGTTTTTCTAAGTCGAGGTAGGTGAGTAGTGATATGAAAGGCGGACATCCACTGAACGGGACGTTCTCGATCGTGCGAACGAGCCGGTAGGTTAGCCTTGATGCCAGTGCTAAAGGCAAGAATGGCCAGTCTCCAATCGATGCTGTGCGAGATGAAGCAGATGGTCATTTGTTTCTCGGGCGGTGTCGATTCTGGCTATCTTTTAGCCGAGGCGGTCGCGGTCGTTGGTGGAGATGCAGTTGCGCTTACAGCTGTGTCTCCGAGCTTGGCTCCTGAAGAAGGTGCCGATGCGCGCCGCCTTGCCGAACAGCTTGGTGCTCGCCATGTGCTCGTCCAGACCCACGAACTCGATGACCCGCGATACGCTGCTAATCCAATCAACCGCTGTTATTTCTGCAAAGTTGAGACCTACGAAGTGGCAACAAGGCAGGCACGTCGCTTCGGGATTCCCCACGTACTCGACGGATTCAACGTTGATGATCGTGGAGATTATCGCCCAGGGCGAAAAGCGGCACTTGAGCGAGGTGTCCGGTCGCCACTCGACGAGTTGGGTTTTACGAAGAACGACATTCGTGAAGCAGCTCGCCGTATCGGTTTACCGGTGTGGGATAAACCGGCACTAGCGTGCCTGTCGAGCCGGTTTCCATACGGGACAAAGATTACCCCAGAGCGTCTTCGACAGGTGTGGCTTTGTGAGCGTACACTGCATGCTCAGGGGTTTCAGGTGTGTCGAGTCCGGTACGATGATTTGGTCGCGCGGATCGAGGTAGAGCCGGAAGAGATACCGCGATTACTTGAGTCAGACCTGCGCGACCTTGTCGTGCGCGAGTTTCGTGCTGCGGGTTTCAAGGACGTCACGGTCGACCTTCAGGGCTACCGCACTGGTTCGTTGAATGAGATGAAATCTAGGTCAGCCGAGGTCGTGTCTCTTACCGCGAG
>DASCOS010000002.1 GCA_036012125.1 Vicinamibacterales bacterium
TCGGGTAAGTTCCGACCTGCACGAATGGCGTAACGATCTGGGCGCTGTCTCAACGAGGGGCACTGCGAATTTGTGGTACCGGTGAAGACGCCGGTTGCCCGTGGCAAGACGGAAAGACCCCGTGCACCTTTACTACAACTTAGTAGTGAGTGTTGGCGCGTTATGCGCAGGATAGGTGGGAGACTTTGAACCGGGCCTCTTGGGGTCCGGGGAGTCATTGGTGAGATACCACCCTTAGCGCTCCGGCGCTCTAACCTCGGCCTGTTAGCCAGGTCAGGGACACTGCTAGGCGGGTAGTTTGACTGGGGCGGTCGCCTCCTAAACTGTAACGGAGGCGTGCGAAGGTTCGCTCAGGCTGTTTGGAAATCAGCCGTAGAGTGCAAAGGCAGAAGCGAGCTTGACTGCGAGACCTACAAGTCGAGCAGGTGGGAAACCAGGCCTTAGTGATCCGGTGGTTCCGCATGGAAGGGCCATCGCTCAACGGATAAAAGGTACGCCGGGGATAACAGGCTTATCTTGGCCAAGAGTTCATATCGACGCCAAGGTTTGGCACCTCGATGTCGGCTCATCGCATCCTGGAGCTGTAGCAGGTTCCAAGGGTTAGGCTGTTCGCCTATTAAAGCGGTACGTGAGCTGGGTTTAGAACGTCGCGAGACAGTTCGGTCCCTATCTGCCATGGGCGCAGGAAATTTGAGGGGGGCTGTCCCTAGTACGAGAGGACCGGGATGGACGGACCTCTGGTGTACCAGTTGTCGCGCCAGCGGCAGCGCTGGGTAGCTATGTTCGGACGGGAGAAATGCTGAATGCATCTAAGCGTGAAACCCTCCCCAAGATGAGATTTCCCGAGCCGTAAGGCTCCTGAAGGCTCCTGGAAGATTACCAGGTGATAGGCCAGGTGTGTAAGGCCAGCGATGGTCTAAGCTAACTGGTACTAATCAGCCGTGAGGCTTGACCTTTTTACTTTTTTCATGCGACATCTGTGGTTGGGAACACTACCGTTTGTAGGGTATTTGGTTGTCGGTGCAGTGCTACCGTATGTGTAGGCTGCATCACGTTCTTTGATAACGTGCTCGTGCCATGTCCAGTGTTGACGTGCGCTCGACCCGCGACTTCTCATGGGTCGGGTGAGTTCGCGTGACGAGGCCGGCGCGGGTCAAGATTCCCGGTGGTCATAGGAGAGGGGTCACACCCGTTCCCATTCCGAACACGGCAGTTAAGCCCTCTACCGCCGATGGTACTGCGGGGGCAACCTCGTGGGAGAGTAGGTCGCTGCCGGGATTATTCTGCGGGCCGGATGCGAGGGATCGCATTCGGCCTTTCTTTTTCTTCCGACGGTTTAAAGCGCAAGGGCGTGCTGGATAGCATCGATTATGGCCGAAGTAACACTTTCAGTTGGTTACGAGCTGCTTCGAACGCGCTCTCATAATCCTCGAGCCCGAAGGTGCCAGCGATAAGTGGCGTGGTGTCGACACGGCCAGAAGCGAGGTGGTCGATTGCAGGCGGGAACGGTCCACAGCGAGATCCGATGATCTTGAACTCATCGATGACGGTTGGCCAGAGGGACATACTTGTCTCACCGTGAAACGTTGACTTCAGGACGACGGACCCCCTCGGTCTCAAAAGTTTTAAAGCGATTGGGAGCCCGTCTGGTCGACCGGTCGCTTCCACAACAACATCCACTTTCCGACTTCCGTCAAGAGAATCGACATGTACGGCGTTGAGTCCTAATCTTCGTGCGACTTCCAATTTATTTTCATGCTTTCCCGCGATCGTAACTTGGGCGCAGGTGGTCGCTAGTACCTGCCCGATGATGAGACCCATGCGACCGTCGCCGAGCACGATCACGTGGTCACTGCGGGTCATGTCAGTTTGCGTCAAGATTTGACATGCGGCCGCGGTGGGTTCCACGAAAACCGCGGCTGATTCACCGAGCGATTCTGGCAGTACGTGAAGATTGGAAGTGGGTAGCCATAGATATTCTGCAAAGGCTCCAAATCGGCGCCTGATACCGAGCACGGAACGAGCAGGACAGTGCTCTTTGATCCCGTTTTGACACCACCTGCAATTGTCACAGCCAACATTGATTTCGCCAACAACCCGACGCCCGACCAAAGGGCCATCAGCATCACTTGATACATCCTCCACGATGCCAACGAACTCGTGTCCTGGCACGCCTTTAAAAGCGGCGTAGCCGTTTAGGATTTGCAGGTCGGTTCCGCATATGCCCGCTAGAAGCACACGGACCCGGCATTCGTTTGGGCGCGATGGGAGCGGCACATCGCGGAGTTCCATCACACGGTTGATATAAAGAGCCTTCACAGGAGGGCTATGATATGTCGTTGCCTTCGATTCGGAGACCACAATCGGTGTCGGTAGCTCGTGAGGGATGGCACGGGTGGGACGACTATGCACAGTTCTATGACTGGGAGAGTGCACAAACGGTACAACGTCGGGACGTTGGATTTTGGCAGCGGCTGGCCGATCGGATTGGTGGCCCGGTACTAGAACTTGGTTGTGGAACCGGCCGTGTATCCTTGCCGGTAGCACGGACAGTTGAGATGGTTGTCGGCGTGGACCGGTCTAGCGAAATGCTTGACCGGGCACGGAGCAGGCTTCGCCGGTCAAGGTACGGCCCGCGTGTCAAACTAGTACGAGGTGACATTCGGGCGTTGCCGGTTCTTGACTCGGGACCGTTCCGACTAGCTATGGCTCCGTACGGGATCCTGCAATCGCTTCTGCGGGACCGCGATTTGCGAGAGACCCTATGTTCAGTGGCGGGGGTGCTACAACGAGGTGGCACTTTTGGCATTGACCTAGTGCCTGAACTACCCACTTGGGGTGAATATCAACGCCGCGTTAGTCTCCGGGCTCGGCGTGGCGCGCGTGGTGGACAGCTGACGTTGATCGAATCGGTTCGTCAGGACCGAGACCGTGGAATCACGACGTTCGATCAAGAGTTCATCGAACGGAAGGGCGCGCGACGTTCAAGTCACCAGTTTTCGATCGCTTTCAGAACATTGTCGATTCGAAAGATGCGGAACCGGCTTGAGCGAGCGGGGTTCGATATTGAGGCCGTCCTTGGGGATTATCGCGGGCGGGCTTGGGATTCACGCGCCCAGGCTTGGATCATTCTCGCTAGACGACGATGACTATTTAGGTTGCGCAGGTTGATGGAGTCCCGGGTTCTCATTTTCAACCTGCATAACGCGTTCGAGTTTCAGCGATTGACACACCCAGCACACCTCTCTCGTTACTAGTCTCGGGTTCGCCATTCACTATGTAGAGTTCCCTGGAAGCCCTAGATATTGGGAAGAGTAGCCAGATAACTAGGCGGAATAGAGGACCATCCACGCTGGGTGCCGACCCGTTCGATATGCTAAGCTTTGCTTGATTTTCTACTTTGTACTACAAAGGATTCCTGCCATGTCTGGCCATTCTAAGTGGCATTCGATCAAGCACAAGAAGGGTGCGGCCGACGCCAAGCGCGGGAAGGTTTTTACCAAGATTATTAAAGAGTTAACTGTCGCAGCACGGGTTGGTGGCGGTGACCCTGACAGTAACCCGAGATTACGAACGGTTATTGCCGAGGCCAAATCCGTCAATATGCCGGCCGGCAATATAGAACGAGCAATTCGTCGGGGCACTGGAGAAGAACCTGGTGTGTCTTACGAAGAAGCCACATACGAAGGCTACGGTCCCGGAGGCGTGGCATTGATGGTTGACGTACTTACTGACAACAAGAAACGCATTGTCAGTGAGATCCGCCACCTGCTATCGAAGCACGGAGGCAACCTGGGTGAGGCGAACAGCGTGGCCTGGATGTTTACGAAGCAGGGATGCATAGTAGTTGCTAAGGATGCTGTCGAGGAAGAGGCACTGATGGCTGTCGCGCTTGAGGCCGGCGCTGATGACCTTCGGGACGACGAAAGCCACTGGGAAGTTGTGAGCGACCCTGAGACGTTCGATTCTGTGCTCGTTGCGGTCAAGCAGTTGGACGTTGAACTGCTGTCGGCCGAGATTGTCATGATGCCCCAGAACTACGTGAAGCTTGAGGGCAAGGTTGCCCAACAAATGCTCAAACTCATGGAGTCTCTGGAGGACAACGACGACGTGAAGAACGTCTGGTCCAACTATAACATCGAGGAAAAGGAGATCGAGGCTTCGCTGGCGTGAAAATCTTCGGGATTGACCCCGGCTCCAATCGCACCGGTTATGGCTGTATCGACTATTCTGGCAGCCAGCACCGGCTGGTTACGTACGGCGCAATCGCTACTCCGCCACGCGCATCATTCCCCGAGAAGCTCCGTTGCATTCACAGTGAACTTGTGACGCTTCTGGCTACGCACCAACCCGCATGTGTTGCGGTAGAGAGCCTTTTTCACGCGCGTAATGTGCAGAGTGCTCTGAAGTTGGGACATGCGCGCGGCGTGGCCGTCCTGGCCGCGGCGCAGGCCGGAGTCACCCTTGTCGAATACACTCCGAGTGAAATCAAAAGTGCTGTTGTGGGTTATGGCCGTGCTGAAAAGCAGCAAGTTCAGCAAATGATTAAATTGCTTCTCGAGTTGGATGACATACCAACTCCGCACGATGCGGCTGACGCGCTCGCGGTAGCTATATGTCACGCCCACCAACTAACACCGTCGGGCACGGTTAGCGCTGATTCAGTAGCTGGGCGACCGAAACAGCGGAGCTGGCGGAAAGTTAAACCAGAGAATCTTACGACACGGGGGCCGTCGTGATCGCGGCTTTGGAGGGAAGGCTTGCGGAAAAGCACCCCAGTCGTATCGTCGTCGATGTGCAAGGGGTTGGCTATGAGGTGCATGTTCCCTTGTCGACCTTTTACGAGTTAGGTGAACCCGGGTCAGACGTTTCACTACGCATCCACACACACGTTCGTGAGGAAACCTTGGCGCTTTTCGGTTTTTCGTCGACACTCGAGTTACAGCTATTCGAGCGCCTGATTAGTGTCAACGGTATCGGTCCGAGGCTTGCCCTGACAGCATTGTCGGGCATTGAGCCTCCGGAGCTAGTGCGGTCTGTTCGGCAGGGTGATGTGGCCCGACTCACAGGCATACCTGGGGTGGGTAAGAAAACGGCCGAGCGTATGGTCATTGAGTTGAGGGACAATCTACCTAACATCATCTCGGCAGAGGCTGAGTCTGCCTCCTCGGTAAAGGGCGAGGCCGACGATTTGCGCGGGGACGTACTCTCCGCCCTCTTGAACCTTGGATACCATCGGCAGTTGGCCGAAAAGGCAATCAACGCCGCACTTAAAGGCTCGGATGATTTAGTTTTCGAGGATGTTTTGCGGCAAGCTCTGCGCGAACTTGCCCGCTGACCACCAAGACCATTTCTGCACTATGACTGACCCGAGAATCGTGAGTTCGGTGCGCTCGGATGACGAGGCACCGTACGAAGCTGGTCTCCGGCCCAATACGTTGGATAGTTACATTGGACAGGACCGGCTTCGTGAAAACCTCGAAGTGTCGATTGAAGCGGCACGTAAACGGAAGGAGGCGATGGACCATGTGCTGCTGTATGGTCCACCCGGTCTCGGTAAGACGACATTGGCTTACGTTATCGGAAATGAACTTGGGGTCCCTGTGCGTGCGACGGCTGGCCCAGTGCTTGAGAAGCCCGGAGATCTCGCGGCGATTCTGACGAATCTCAAACAGCACGAAGTCCTCTTCATTGACGAAATTCACCGGATGAGCCCTGTGATAGAGGAAATCCTCTATCCGGCCATGGAGGATTACGAACTGGATATTATGATCGGTGAAGGTCCCAGCGCACGTTCGGTCAAGGTGCCGCTCCAGAAATTCACCTTGATCGGGGCGACAACCCGCGCAGGTCTTCTAACGTCACCACTTCGTGCCCGTTTCGGAATTGTGCATCGCCTAGATTTCTATACAGAGATTGATATGCTCGAAATTGTCATTCGTTCCGCGGGGATTCTGAAAGTGCCCGTGCACAGGTCGGCGGTTGAGGAAATCGCGAAACGGTCACGTGGTACCCCTAGGGTAGCGAACCGGTTTTTACGACGGGTGCGTGACTATGCTGAAGTCAGAGCCGACGGTACGATTTCAGAGTCGGTTGCGAATGATGCGTTGGGGCTTCTTGAGGTCGACGAACACGGGCTCGACGAGGTTGACCGCCGACTGTTGTGCGCAGTGATTGAGCAGTTCGGCGGTGGACCAGTCGGTTTGAAGGGCCTCTCAGCCGCTATCGCTGAAGAGAAGGATGCAATTGAAGACATTTATGAACCATTCCTGATTCAAGCTGGGTTTTTGAGCCGTACACCGCGCGGGCGCGTTGCCACGGCCCGTGCATACGAATATTTAGGATTTGACGCACCAATAAAAGATCCGAAGCTGTGGTGAGGACCAAAGATACGATGGGGAAAAATGATCAGCGTTTCGTCAGGCCCGTAAAAGTTGCGGCGCTGGCAACGTATGTGCCGCCGCGGGTGATGACCAATGCGGATCTCGAAAAGCTAGTCGACACGAACGACGAGTGGATTCGTCAACGCACAGGTGTTGTCGAACGGCATGTGGTTGACCCCGGTGTTGGCACATCGGCGCTCGTGGTGCCAGCGGCACAGCAGGCGGTCGCTCAAGCTGGCCTGACGCCAGATGATATTGACCTAATCGTGGTTGGCACAACGACGCCGGACACCGTGTTTCCGAGTACAGCTTGTTTGATTCAACACCAGATCGGTGCATCGAATGCTTGGGGATTTGATCTTGGAGCGGCCTGCTCGGGGTTCACCTACGCGTTGACGACAGCCGCGGAGTTGGTCTCCACGGGTTCTCACCGGCACGCATTGGCTATTGGGGCTGATGTGATGACGAGTATTCTCGATTACCAGGACCGTGCGACCTGTGTTTTGTTTGGTGACGGCGCCGGCGCGGCAGTGGTGTCACCAGCAAATGAAGACGAACCTGCCATCATCGATTTTGCTCACGAGATTGATGGTAGCGGCGGCCCGGCGCTCTGCTTACCTGCAGGCGGTTCTCTCCTCCCAGCATCTCATGAGACTGTGGATCAGCGCCTACACTTCATCCGTCAGGACGGTCAGACGGTCTTTAAATTCGCAGTACGAAAGACCACGGAGATCTGCAAGCGTATCTTGGAGAAGAATGAGATAGACGTGGATCAGTTGGATCTGTTCGTAAGCCATCAAGCGAATAAGCGCATCATCATGTCGGCGGCTGAACGACTGGGATTGGACGAGAAGAAAGTCGTTGTCAACATTGAGCGCTATGGCAATACGACAGGAGCAACGATTCCATTGGCGCTGAACGATTCAATTGCCGACGGACGTTTAAATAAAGGCGACCTGGTTCTCCTGGCATCGGTAGGTGCGGGTTTTACCGTTGGGTCTGTACTGTTGCGTTGGGCATTCTGAAGTCAGTGACTCGGGCGAATGAACGTTGCCGAATTTGACTTTGCCCTGCCGTCCCACCTAATTGCGCAGTCGCCACCCTCCACACGAGAGGATGCCCGCATGCTCGTCCTCGATCGGGATGGTGGCATAAAGGCGCACACTACCGTTGCGGCTCTTCCTGAATGGCTACAATCTAGTGATCTGCTGACCATTAACGACACTAGGGTAGTTCCGGCTCGCCTCTTGGGTAGGCGTGTGCCGAGCGGTGGAGCGGTTGAGTGCCTACTGCTGAACCGGTTAGATGCGGGTCGGTGGGATGCGCTTGTGCACCCTGGGCAAAAGCTCCGCGTTGGTGAGCGGATGCGGTTTGAGAGGCACGGTCGTTTTATTGATGCTGATATTCTCGAGTGCCACTTTTTCGGCCGGCGGGTGGTCCGCTTAATCGCGGATAGACACGGCGACGTTGACGAGGTAATCGACGTGGTGGGCCATGTGCCGTTACCGCCTTATATCAAGCGAAGCGATGAGTCCGTGGACCACGAGCGATACCAAACCGTGTACGCACGAGTACGGGGGTCAGTTGCTGCCCCGACTGCAGGGCTGCACTTGACTGATGGGTTACTGCGTACCCTTGTGACGGGCGGAGTAGAGCGTGTCGATGTGACGTTACACGTTGGTTACGGCACTTTTAAGCCAGTTCGCGCTCATCTTGTGGAGGAGCACACTGTGGATCCGGAGCGTTACGTGATATCCGCACGGGCCGCCGCCGCACTTAACGCTGCGCTCATTGTGGGTCGGCGCATTGTGGCGGTTGGCACAACGACCACGCGGACGCTCGAAAGTGCTTCGCGTCATGGCCGGATTGAGTCCGGGGAAGCAGTCAGCAATTTATTCATACACCCCGGATATCACTTTTCTGCCGTAGGAGGACTACTGACGAACTTTCATCTGCCGCGGTCCTCACTGCTAATGTTGGTTTGTGCCTTCGCTGGTCGTGAGCGGGTATTAGCGGCTTATGCGGAAGCGGTTCGGCTGGGCTATCGCTTTTATAGTTATGGCGATACGATGCTTATCCTCTAGGGGCAGGCGATGAAATTTCCATACGAAGAGTTCGGATTCAACGAAGTTCGCACCTATCCGCTGAAATCACGGCATAGCAAGTCTCGCCTGGATGATTTCGCCAGACCTTTTCAACGTGGAACCGGGATCAGCGGTTTTGTAGACGGCCTACCGAAATTGCTCGCTGGTAAGGATTTCCGCCAGGTCGTTGATGCACTCGTTTGTGCCCATGCTGAGAATGCAGGGATAGTCTGGGGCATTGGCGCTCATGTCATTAAAACCGGTCTCTCACCGACAGTCATCGACCTTATGGAGCGTGGATTTGTCTCCGCTATTGCCACCAATGGTGCGGGCATGATTCACGATTTTGAGATCGCCTTGGCTGGTGCCACCTCAGAGGATGTCAACGAGTCGCTCGAGCCTGGACGTTTCGGTATGGCCGATGAGACCGGTCGATTACTGAACCAAGCGATCAATGATGGAGTCAACGCTGGACTTGGTATTGGGCAGGCGGTCGGAAAGTTTTTGGACTCAATCGCACCACCACATGCCGACGCCAGTATCTTTGCGGCGGCACACCGCCTCAAAGTCCCGGTGACCGTGCACGTTGCCATTGGCACCGACGTTATTCATATGCATCCACAGGTGGAGGGTGCCGCCTTGGGTAAGGGTAGCTTGTGCGATTTCCGTTATTTCGTTTCGAGCGTCGCAAGGCTCGGGCGAGGTGTGTACTTAAATTGTGGCTCGGCCGTGCTACTCCCTGAAGTGTTCTTGAAGGCGGTGGCGCTTGCACGGAACCGCGGCATGGACCTGCACGAACTCACGACCGTCAACCTTGATTTCATCCGCCATTACCGTCCGCAGACTAACGTGGTCGAGCGTCCCACCATGGGTAGCAATCGCGGAGTTTCGCTCGTCGGTCATCATGAACTGCTAATCCCTCTTCTGGCCGCAGCGCTAATCGAGCGGGTCGAGAAACCTTGATATAATCTCTTGCTACTTCTTTAAAGGCCGGCTTCGCAGTGGCTACTACCATTGGCTGCGCTGCCGGATGGGGCAACGGCAGTTCCCACAGAGTTCTGCCGGTGTAGCTCAGTTGGTTAGAGCACGCGGCTCATATCCGCGGCGTCCGGGGTTCAAGTCCCTGCACCGGCACCATCTTTTATTGATCGAGGCAGTTCACATGTTGGGCTCGGGCGCATTGTCTGGGCCACGTTGTTACTCCGATGGCGGTAAGACGCCAATGCTATGCAAGGTATTCTAGACCGCGTCCTACAGACGATTCGGAGACACTCTCTCATTCCACCCAGCGCACGCGTGCTGGTAGCCGTTTCTGGCGGGTCGGATTCAGTCGCGCTCGCCCACTTATTGCACCGGCTTTCGAAAACAGAAGAGTTCAAGGTTAGTGGCATTATTCATCTCCACCACGGGCTGAGAGGCGAAGCGGCTGATGAAGACTCGAAGGCCACACGGGTGCTGGCCGATGACCTGCAGGTGCCGTATCACGAAACGCGTGTAGATGTTCGCGCAATGGCGCGTGAGCGCGGGAACTCGATCGAAGAAGCAGGGCGGGCTGCACGTATCGCGTTCTTTGAGGAGACGGCTAAGCGCGTCGGCGCAGACCGCGTAGCAGTTGGACACCACCAGGATGACCAGGCTGAAACGTTTTTGCTACGGATTCTTCGTGGTGCCGGCACTCGAGGACTTTCTTCAATTTATCCACGCCACGGTGTCATCATTCGTCCACTACTTGAGTTGTCCAAGCGTGCGCTCAGGGACTTCTTGGACGCGGAAAGTATCAAGTTTCGAAACGACGAAACTAACAATGATTTGACTATTCCGCGGAATCGGATTCGGCACCAGCTGCTTCCATACCTACGTGAGAACTTTACCCAGGGTATTAGTGCGGTCCTTGCCCGAGAGGCCCATGTGGCGAGACAGGATGCAGACTGGTTGGACGATGCAGCAGACCAAGCCTCGGCTCGTGTCGTCGAAACGAGAGAGAACGTTGTCACGCTTGATGCTAGGGAATTGCTTGCGCTGCCACCCGCGCTTGCGTGGCGCGTGGTCAGGCGGGCGCTCGGAACGCTCGCTCGCGAGCGGTTTATCAGCCTAGATCATGTTGAGGCGGTGATGGGATTAACTGCTTTTGGTAATAAGCGTTCAGTGTCTTTACCGGGTCAGCGAGCGGAGATGGTTAACGGCTCGGTCCATTTGGAGCCGGCTGATGTAGTCATGACCGCGGAACCGGTCGAGTTTTCTTACATGCTGTCGGTGCCAGGTGAAGTTCTTGTGGAGGAATCTGGGCGGCGGATCAAGGCAACACTTGGGAAGGTGCCAGATCGATCGGGGCTGTGTAACCGCAGCGAGTTGGTGGCAGTGGACGCGGAAAGAATGGTTGGGCCAATGACGGTTCGCGGCCGCCGACCGGGTGACCGACTCCGTCCGCTGGGTTCACCGGGGAAACGATCACTTCAGGACCTCTTCGTTGACCGAAAGGTCAGCCGCGCGAGTCGTGATCAAGTGCCGATTGTCACCGATTCTGATGGGAGGATCGTGTGGATCGTTGGTCTGACAGTTGCGCATCAATTTCGGGTCACGGAGCGCACACAGTCCGTGATATTCTTGGAAAGTAAGAAGTTAGGGGTGGAAGAGTGAATACGACACTGAGAAGCTTGTTGTTCTGGGCGGTACTCGTTGTGGTGGGAGTGCTTATCTGGAACTTCTCGACCGACTTTCAGACCCGCGACTCCGCGCTGCCGTTCAGCGAATTTGTGGTGCACGTTGAACAGGGCCAGGTCGATAGCGTCACGCTGACCGGTAACGAGATCGCCGGCCTGCTCAAGAACGGCGATCGCATTCAAACCTACGCGCCTCCCCAGTACGAAGGCCTTGCGAACACGCTGCTTGAGCGTGATGTGCAAATCACGGCTAAGGAAGCGACTGCTAGTCCATGGGCCACTCTCATGTATTCCTGGGCGCCGGTACTGCTAATCATCGGGTTCTGGATCTTCTTTATGCGCCAGATGCAGAGTGGTGGCAATAAGGCTCTATCGTTTGGCAAGAGCCGCGCCAAGATGTCGTCCAGCACCCAAAAGAAAATGACGTTCAAGGATGTCGCTGGCGTGGATGAAGCGAAGGAAGAACTACAGGAAATCATCGAATTCCTCAAGGAACCGCAGAAGTTCCAGAAACTCGGAGGACGGATACCCAAGGGAGTGCTGCTTATAGGTGCCCCTGGGACTGGTAAGACACTGCTTGCCCGCGCGGTTGCTGGCGAGGCGAGTGTGCCGTTCTACTCAATCAGCGGTTCAGATTTTGTTGAAATGTTCGTTGGTGTTGGTGCATCGCGTGTGCGCGATCTGTTCGAGCAAGGTAAGAAAAACGCACCATGTATCGTGTTCATTGATGAGCTCGATGCTGTGGGCCGGCATCGCGGTGCGGGTCTTGGTGGCGGGCATGACGAGCGGGAACAAACACTAAACCAGTTACTTGTCGAGATGGACGGTTTTGAATCGAATGAAGGTGTCATCCTCGTGGCTGCGACAAACAGGCCGGACGTTCTCGATCCAGCGCTTTTGCGGCCAGGTCGTTTTGATAGGCGTATCATCGTTAATCGGCCAGACGTCAAGGGGCGCGAAGGTGTACTCGCAGTACACACGAAGAAGATTCCACTGTCTGATGACGTCGACATTAGTATCGTGGCCCGTGGAACCTCAGGGTTTTCCGGCGCTGACCTTTCAAATCTTGTGAACGAGGCGGCACTTAATGCTGCTCGGTACAACCAGAAAACAGTACGGATGGCTGACTTCGAGTTCGCTAAGGACAAGGTCCTGATGGGTTCTGAGCGGCGCTCGATGATAATTAGTGACGAGGAGAAAAAGACCACGGCTATTCACGAGGCCGGCCATGCCTTGCTCACTGTCTTGCTGCCCGACGCTGATCCGATACACAAGGTCACTATCATCCCGCGTGGGATGGCGCTTGGTGTAACCCAGCAACTTCCTGTAGATGACAAGCACAGTTACTCGCGTGAATACCTCAATGATCAAATTGCTGTTCTGCTTGGTGGTCGAATAGCTGAGGAAATTACGAATGATAGTGCGACCACGGGAGCTGGTAACGATCTCGAGCGTGTTACTGAGCTTGCCCGCAAGATGATTTGCGAATGGGGTATGAGCGACACGATGGGGCCGTTGACGTTCGGCAAGAAGGAAGAACAGATCTTTCTTGGTCGCGAGATCGCACAGCACCAGGACTATAGTGAGGAAACTGCGATCCGGATTGATCAGGAGGTCAAGCGGGTTGTCATGGACAACTACAAACGATCGCGTGCCCTCCTTGAGGAGAATCACGCGGTGTTAGTCAAGGTGGCGGAGGAGTTGCTCGTGCGCGAAGTGCTGGAGGGTGCGCAGGTCCGGCGTTTGGTGGCTGGGTTGTCACTGGACGACCCGGAAGAGACCCCTGGCGCGTCGGGTAAACCGCCTTCGCCTGAGAAAGCGCCCGAGGAACAGCAGTCGGTGGTACCGCCGCTGCCACCGCTCAACAAGCCACTCCCTCAGGAGTGATGTTACCGGCGTGCCCCGAAGCGGGTTTGAATTCTTCAAAAGACGCGCCGTTGATACCGAGAAAAGCCTACGATGTTCCGCTTGCGAATGAGGGTGTTCTTCGTCTTGGTTCCCGCACGCTAATTATGGGCGTCGTTAACGTGACGCCGGACTCTTTTTCGGGCGACGGTCATACTGACCCTGCTCAGGCGATTGCGAAAGGGCTTGCCTTGGTTGATGCTGGTGCCGATATCTTGGACGTTGGTGGAGAGTCGACTCGGCCGGGTGCAACGCCACTTGACGCGGAGACAGAGGAGCGTCGCGTTGGGCCTGTGATTGAGGCGTTGGTAAACCAAACTAATGTTCCTATTTCAGTTGATACTTACAAAGCGGGTGTAGCGCGGGCTGCCCTGAATTGTGGGGCTTCGCTAGTCAATGACGTTAGTGGGCTAAGGTATGATCCGAACCTAGCTGGGGAAGTGGTGGTGCGACGAGCTGGACTAATTTTGTCCCATACACGGGGTCGTTCGAGCGACATGTACAGCCAAGCCAGCTACAAAGCAGTAGCCGAGGAAATTATTACGGAATTAGAGTGGAGCCTAGAAGCTGCTTCCGATGCAGGAATTCCTAGGGAACACGTGATCGTGGACCCTGGACTCGGTTTCGCCAAGCGCGCCGAGCACAGTATGGCCGTACTTGGCCAACTCGACCGGTTTCGTTTACTTGGTCGTCCGATTCTTGTGGGTCCTTCTAGGAAGTCCTTTTTCACGGCTGTGCTTGGAGACGTCCCGCCGGACGAGAGGGAATGGGGCACAGCTGGCGCTGTTGCAGCGAGTGTGTTGTTGGGAGCCCATGTGGTTCGCGTACACGGTGTTCGTGAAATGGTAGACGTTGTGCGTGTCGCGGACTCGATTCGGATGCATAGGGAAGGCATCGGCTTTACTGCGGCCGATCAATCTTGAAGTCAACTCTGTGAGGAACTTATTCAATGATCGACTCACTGTCAGCGTTGGCGGGGCGGGTGCCGGGTAGCCTATGGGACATTATCGACATAGCGATCGTTGCCTTTCTCATCTATGAATTCCTGAAACTGATCCGGGGCACTCGTGCTGCGCAGATGGCCCTGGGGATCACTTTGATAGTGGCCTTGTTTTACGTTTCCCGCTTGGCTCCGTTGCAAACGGTCAACTGGTTGATTCGCAACATGGTGGGCTATGTGGTGTTCGCTGGAATTGTGCTATTCCAGGCGGATATACGGCGAGCCCTTGCTCACTTCGGGCGCGGACCGTTCTTTCGGCATCTCGCGCGTGACGGCGATGACGACACCATCGAAGAAATTGTTGTTGCAGCGGCGCAATTGGCTGCGCAACGTGTTGGTGCACTTGTAGTGCTGGAGCGCGCCATCGGTTTACGCAGTCACATTGAAAGTGGCATTCGGCTTGACGCGGCGCTGACCTACGATCTCTTAATTAGCATCTTCCAATCGACCTCACCGTTGCATGATGGCGCAGTAGTCATCCAGGAAGATCGCGTTACTGCCGCAGCCTGCTTTTTACCGCTAACGGTCAACCCACGGCTCGGACGAGAACTTGGTACGCGGCATCGGGCAGCAATAGGGGTATCCGAGGAGAGTGACGCTGTTGCGGTTGTTGTTTCCGAGGAGACAGGACAGATTTCGCTTTCGCTCGGAGGTCGGATCGAAAGAGATCTTAGGCCTGATGAACTGCGAAAGCGGCTACAGGCCCTCGTCATGCGCTCGCAATCCGGATGGGAGCCGGTCGCAAATCTGCAATGATTGTAAGAATCTTTCGTTACCTCGGCTTAAAACTAGTGGCCCTAGGCTTGGCAATTCTGCTCTGGTTCGCTGTGGCGGGCGAGCCGTTCGTCGAACGTGGATTACGAGCACCACTAGAATTTCAAAATATTCCCGAAGGCTTTGCGCTGTTGGGGGAGGTGCCGAGTACAGTCGATGTTCGGTTGCGTGGTGCGTCGGCACTACTCGGTGGTTTGAATTCGAGCGACGTAGTTGCTGTAGTGGATCTTGGTTCAGCGAAGTCGGGGCGCCGACTTTTTCACTTATCGCCGGACGAAGTCCGTGTTCCGTTTGGAGTGGAGGTGGCACAAGTCTCACCATCCACGATCCCACTAGCACTCGATCGGACGGGTCGACGCTTCGTTCCGATCGTACCAGTGATTGAGGGAAACCCGGCCCCGGGCTACGTTGTGGGCGAAGTTTCTTCCCTGCCAAAGAGCGCGGAAGTTGTAGGGCCAATGAGCCAGCTGACTGAGCTTGAGGAAATCATCACCGAGCCAGTATTAATTACGGATGCGACTGAAACCATTGAAATCCTAGTCGGCGTGGGGGTTTCAGACGGAGCGTTGTATCTCCCGGAAGCTAGTCCGACCCAAGTGACCGTTGAAATTAGGCCGGCGGATCCGCAACGGGTAAGTCGCCGAGTCACGTTAGTTTTGAGGAACCTAGCCGCCAGCCTGCATGTTAGCCAGGACCCACCGATTGTCACCGTATGGGCCCAGGGACCCCGGGCGGCGCTCGACGGGTTTCGGGGTGAACTAGTTGACGCTTGGGTTGATCTTACCGGTCTCAACGCGGGTCACCACACTCTGCCGGTTCAAGTTGAGCTAGGTCCAGAGCTCGTCGTGGACGAGATCGACCCGGCTGTTGTTCAAATAGAAATTCGTTGATCGGGCAATCTTCCGTAACACCCTTTTTCATGACTCAGCGCTTGTTTGGCACCGACGGTATCCGTGGCGCAGCCGGAAAGTTTCCGCTGGATGGGCCGACGGTGATCCGGATCGGTGCCGCCCTAATGCGTTCTTTAGACCAGAACCATCTGGAAAAATCGGTTGTTATCGGTCGCGATACCCGCGAGTCAAGTCAATGGATTGAGCATGCTCTAGCAGTTGGCGCAGCGGCTGAGGGGGCTCGTGTTACGAGCATCGGTGTTGCACCGACGCCTGCGGTAGCTTTTCTTACAGCGTCAGGCGGATTCGATGCAGGGGTCGTGATTTCAGCCTCCCACAATCCCTATGGAGACAACGGGATAAAGATATTCACGGCGGGCGGTATCAAGCTCAACGAACAGCGTGAAACGGCACTGGCCAAGATCGTCCGCGACGATTCTTGGTCTACCCCTGACGCTGGGAGTGCCCCCGTTGTCGATTCAGAACTTCTTAGTTTGTATCTTCAGCACATCCGTTCAGTGCTGCCTAACCCGACCGGACTTGGGCCGATGCGCTTGGCTGTAGACTGCGCCAACGGTGCTACGGTAGGCGTCGCGCCGCGCTTGTTTGGCGAACTCGGTTTCGAAGTGATCACGACTGGTTGTGAACCGAATGGACGTAACATCAACGACGGATGCGGATCAACGCATCCCGAACACTTGTCACAATTCGTCAAGGCACGAGAATGTCCAATGGGCGTTGCCCTTGATGGTGACGGCGATCGCGCTATTTTTGTTGATGGTCGCGGCCATATCCTTGATGGCGATAAGGTGTTATTTGTCTGCGCGAAACATTTACAGTCTGAAAATCGATTACGGGGCGACGCGGTTGTTGCAACTGAAATGAGCAACGTGGGATTAAAAATCTCCTTGGAAGACTTGGGGATCACCCTTGTCCGTTGTGCGGTCGGTGACAAATACGTCATGGAGACGCTAACGGAGCAGAAGTTAGCACTCGGTGGAGAGCAATCGGGTCACATTATCTTTCCCGATATCCTTCCGACTGGTGACGGACTCCTGACGACGCTGATGATATTGCAAGCGATGACGGCGACTGGACGCGAGCTTGACTCGTTGGCCGAGGAATTGATGGTTTATCCGCAGGTTCTGGTCAACGTTCGCGTGCGCGAGAAGACGAATCTCGAAACACTCCCGGATGTTGCTGGGGTCATCGCTGAGGTTGAACAGCGGGTGGTTGAGCAGAGGGGACGCCTCTTCGTACGGTATTCAGGCACCGAACCAGTGCTGAGGATTATGCTTGAGGGTCGAGACCAGTCCAAGATTAAACACTGGGCTGAGAAAATTGCAGAGGTCGTGGAACGGCGGCTGGGTTAAGGTTCGGTGCGCCTCTACAGTATCATTGGTTTGAAATGCGTTGTTCTGTTGGGTACCAGTTGGGTTGTCGATGAAACGTGAAGCGCTCGTCCTGCTTGCTTCGGGCACTTTGTTCGGATTGATCGTTGGTTGGGTGCTGGGTAGCCAGGAACCGGCTGGGCCCTCAGAGCCACCAGCGGTTGTTACCCAGGCCGAAGGCGCGGGTAGTGCCGTTGAAGGTGCAACCCCTCCTCCCTTGGATGAAGCGCGCGTAAGGGAACTCATGGCCGAAGCAGAGCGTGATCCCCGTGACGTTGTGACCCGGACAATGCTTGCCAACCTCTACTTTGCTACAGATCGATTTCGGGAAGCCATTACGTGGTATGAGGCGTCCCTCGCGCTCAATCCGGACGATGTGAATGTGAGTACCGACCTAGGCGTTAGCTATTACTATACAAACCAGCCTGACCGCGCGCTTGAGCAATTCATGTATTCACTCGAGGTCGAACCAGAGCATGTTAAGACGATCCTGAATCTTGGTATCGTCCGCGCTTTTGGTAAGCAGGATCTAGCTGGGGCGGCCGAGGCTTGGGATCGTGTGATAGCGATTGCGCCAGACAGTCCTGAGGGTCTGGCAGCGCAGCAGGCCTTGGAGAGTCTACGCTCGGCCCACGCCGGTGACGTGGGCACGACTGGATCGTAAATTCTAGGGTAGGCCTACCAAAATTCAGGCCTTCGCGATACCGATGTGGATTGGCTGGTTTCTTAGGATTTTGTTGATCGTTGTGGGGCTCAGGGCTCTTTGGAAGTTCTGCGCAGGTGTTATCGAAGGTGCTCAAGGGAAGCGTCGAACGGTGCACGGAAGCGTCCCCCTCGTTCGTGATCCAGTGTGCGGTACTTACGTCGTCCGTTCACGAGCCGTCGTGCTTCGGCAGGGTGGTCAGATAGAATATTTTTGTTCTAAGACTTGCCAGCGTCGCTTTAGTACTTGAGTCGGTTGTAATGGTTTTTAACCGATTTGGTGCACCTGCTCTGCAATGCCACCTTCAATACTCCTCACAAGCCGCGTGCCATCTTCGGTGCTGACGCGACTTAAGACGGTCGGTCAGGTTGAGTTGGTGACGGATCATCTAACGCCCGCAGCGTTACAGGAGCGCGTGCCAGGAAAGCGTGCGCTTGTATGCGTAACCACCGATCGCATTGACTCAGCAGTCATAAATGCTGGCTGTGACCTCAAGATTATTGCAAACATTGCTGTTGGCTACGACAACATCGACTTAGCGGCGGCAGCAGGCCGAGGTATATCTGTCACGAATACACCGGGGGTGCTAACGGAAGCAGTAGCCGAGCTAACTTGGGGAATGATCCTGTCGGTCACGCGGCGGATGGTTGAAGGGGATAGGCTGATCAGGCAGAAAGCTTGGAAGGGTTGGGCGCTCGATTTCATGCTTGGGATGGAGCTTAGCGGTAAACAGTTAGGGATTATCGGTCCAGGCCGGATCGGTCGCGCAGTGGCGGCGCGAGCCCCAGCATTCGGGATGGAGGTTGTTTTTGCGAGTCGTTCCCGAGAGACTGTTGTAGCGAGCGAAAAGGCTTTGGTGCCGCTTGATGAACTTCTAGTCACATCAGATATTGTTTCGTTGCACGTTCCACTGAAGCCAGAGACTCGACACTTGATCAACCGCCAAACGCTGGCGCGCATGAAGCGGTCTGCCTATCTGATTAACACGGCTCGGGGGCCAGTGGTTGATGAGGAGGCGCTCAATTGGGCTCTCGACGAACGCCTAATTGCCGGCGTTGCACTTGATGTATTTGAAAGAGAGCCCGAGGTGCATCCGGGATTGTTACAGCGTTCGAACGTCGTGTTAGTGCCTCATTTGGGGAGCGCAACCCACGAAACACGCGTGGCGATGGCGGACTTGGCCGCACGAAACGTTGAAGCAGTTCTTCAGGGCCGACCGCCATTAACCCCGGTTGTGCAGGCGGACACTAAGCCGTGAGTAAAGTGCGTCCGGCATCTCGAGCAAAATTACGCCGTCGGTCACCTGTAGCGTCCATACTCCGCCAGTTGGGACAAGCGATTCAACAGCTGGAGGTGCCGGCGATGGAAAAAATTGCTGACGGTAATGTAGACGAGGCGTTTCGGGTCCTTGTCGGAACGATGCTTTCGGCCCAGACGAAGGATGCGGTGACTCTGGCCGCGTCTACCCGACTATTTGAAGTTGCGACGACCCCAACTGTACTTGCTCAATTATCCGTGCACCGGATCGAACGGCTGATTTACCCTGTGAGTTTCTATCGCCATAAAGCCAAGCACGTCAAGGCCACGAGCCGGCTACTTCTGTCACAACACGGTGGCAAGGTTCCGACGACGATGGGAGAGTTGCTCGGCCTGCCAGGTGTTGGACGCAAGACTGCTAATCTGGTGTTGACCTTGGCTTACAAGAGTACTAGCAACATCTGCGTAGATACTCATGTCCACCGGATTTCCAACCGGCTTGGCTGGGTGAAAACCAAGACGCCCGAACAGACCGAACAAGCACTGTATGAAGTTGTCCCTCGGCGGTGGTGGCCACGGGTAAATCAATTCCTAGTCACGTGGGGACAGAACGTGTGTAGACCAGTCTATCCAGTCTGTGAGCGGTGTGCTATCGAAGATGCATGCCCTCGTCTCGGCGTGACACGAATCGGGCGATGAGTTGCAACGTCAGCGCTTCGGATGCCTAGTGCGATGACTTTACGAGATCGGTATAGCGCGCTTTGTCGAACCCGAAGGCGACATGGCGCCCAACGATCAGCACCGGGCGGCGAATGAGTTTTGGGTTGTCAGTCATTAGAGCGATCGCCTCACGTTTCGACTTCGGCAGAGCACGGCGTTTGAACACAGGGCTCCGCCGGCTAACAAAGTCGAGGAAATCTTCGTGATGGACATGCCGCTTCAAGAACACCGATGAGGGCGGAGTGCGCTCGATATCGCGGATGTCAATTGTGGCACCGAGCTATTTCAGAAAACTTCTGGCGTTACGGCAAGTCGTTCATCCTGGCTTCCAGTACATCGTCACGTTGGCCATTAGCTCTCCTACTCCACGCCATTATGCGGATCCAGGGTGGGCTTTCAACTTACAATAGTCAGAACCGCTGGGTCTAGTCCGGGTTCCGATTCGCGGTAAGCTTCTACGTGGTGTGCTGACCGTTAACGAGATTTTCCATTCAATTCAGGGTGAGTCGACGCATGCCGGTCGACCCTGCGTATTCGTTCGTCTCACAGGGTGCGACTTACGCTGTACTTGGTGCGATACTGCCCATGCTTTTTTCGAAGGCCGGAAGATGTCGGTAAATGAGGTCATGTCAGCCATTGAATTGTATCCGTGTCGTCTCGTAGAACTAACCGGGGGCGAACCGCTGTTACAGGACGACGTATATGCGTTGATCGACCGTTTACTCCGCAAGGGATGGAAAGTGCTAGTTGAAACCGGCGGGCACGTCCCATTAGAGCGCGTGCCATCATCCGTTGTTAAGATCGTGGATGTGAAGTGTCCGGGTAGTGGTGAGGACGAACAACACGACTGGAATAATCTCCAATGGTTAACGGAGCACGACCAAGTGAAGTTCGTTTTACGGGATCGAATAGATTACGAATTCGCGCGTAATACGGTTGTTGAACGCGACCTAGTAGCCCACTGTGCCACTGTTTTAATGTCTCCGGTGCATGGTTTGTTGGCTCCGGAGACACTTGCTAAGTGGGTATTGGCTGATGGACTTCAAGTACGCGTTCAACTGCAGGTGCACAAATATATTTGGGGTGCTGATGCTCGGGGAGTCTAACGATACACGATGAATGCGGTTGTGTTATTGAGCGGAGGCCTAGATTCCTATACGGCAGCTGCGATGATCCAGCAGCAGGGATTCAGTCTGCACGCACTAACTGTGCGATATGGGCAGCAGCATGAGCAGGAATTGTCGGCCGCGCGAGCGGTCGCACGTGCCCTTCGCGTAGATCAGCACCGCGAACTTGCCGTTGATCTAGCAGCGTTTGGTGGTTCTTCGTTAACCGGTAACGGCCAGATTCCGAAATCAAACACGACGGCAAGACCTAGCGACCAATCCACTGCAGGTATTCCATCGACCTACGTGCCAGCCAGAAATAGCGTGCTTCTCTCGCTGGCACTGGCGTGGGCCGAGGCAATTGGCGCTCGCGATTTGGTCATCGGTGTGAACGCGGTTGACTATTCTGGCTACCCAGACTGCCGGCAGGTCTTCATTGATGCTTTTGAGCGTTTAGCGGCAGTGGCTACAAAAGCTGGTGTTGAAGGGGAAGCGTTCACTGTGCATGCACCGCTCATTCAACTGTCGAAGGCCAATATCATTCGTCAAGGGATCACATTGAATCTGGATTACGGGCTTACCCATAGTTGCTACGACCCGAAGCTTGATGGGCAGCCGTGCAAAACCTGCGATAGTTGTCTCCTGCGCGCTCGAGGCTTCCGCGAGGTCGGTCTACCCGACCCAGCGTTATCTCTGGGATTAAATGCATGACTGAACGGATCTACTACACCGAACCCACGAAGACCACTTTCGAGGCGCTGGTAGTTGCTGTTGAGTCTAATGGTTCACAGTCAACTGTCGAGCTTGATAAGACGGTGTTCTATCCAAGCTCAGGTGGGCAACCCCATGACACGGGTGTCTTGGGTGGCGCGCGCGTTGTCGATGTACGAGAGCTCGACGCGGGACGCATTGGTCACGTTATTACTGGTGTGGTAAAGGAGAGCCAGGTGGTGACCGGAATGATCGATTGGCCCAGACGTTTTGACCATATGCAGCAGCATTCAGGCCAACACGTTCTGTCAGCCGTGTTCGACCAGCGTCACAGTGCAAGAACGGTCGGATTTCATTTGGGTCAGGAGGTATCAACAATTGATCTCGACCGTCACCTGCCGGTCGAAGCGGTGGCAGAGGCTGAATTGGATGCCAACGAGGCGGTGTGGCGGAACCATCCGGTGAGCATCAGATTTGCCACTGGCTCCGAAGTGGCTGCTTTACCGTTGCGTAAGGAGCCTGTTAGGTCAGGTGATTTAAGACTAATCGAAATTGATGGCGTGGACCTTTCGGCATGCGGGGGAACCCACGTGGATCGCACCGGAACTATTGGGCTTATCGCTATTACAGGGACTGAACGGTTCCGGAACGGACTTAGAGTTTCTTTTGTATGCGGCGGAAGAGTTCTCAAGGAGTTTCGTGCCAGAGGAGTGACGTTAGATGCTAGTGCTCAATTATTTTCCGGAAATGAATCAGACATACCAGACCAGATTGCCACGCTGCAACACACTATGAAAGGTTTACAGCACACGCACCGTACGGCGGAAGCGCGGTTAAGCGTTTACGAAGCTGCTGCGCTGGCCGCTAACGCTGAAGAGATGCCCGCTTGGTCGTCAATCGTCGCGGCTGTGGAAGTATCGGAGGCTGGGGCGCTCAGAATGCTGGTTAACGCGCTGATTGCCGAACCACATCGCGTGGCGGTTCTATTTTCATCGGTGCTGCCGGCGCTGGTTGTTGTGGCCCGGTCGGCCGATGTGGATCTTGATGCGCGAACCATTCTCAGTCAACTGATCGAGCGTTTTGGAGGCCGTGGGGGAGGGAAGTCAGACCTAGCACAGGGCGGTGGACTTTCGGGCGTGCCCTCTGAACTCTTGGATGCGGCGCGCACCATTCTTTCCGAGCATCGATGAGACAGCGTGCCTACGGTAAGTCCTCGTCGTTGTTGCTCAGTGTGGCCACGGCAGTCATGACTTCCTCAAAGACGGCTGTTTCAATGATCGATGCGACTGCGTCTCGGTTAGCTAAAGCGTAAATGATATCAGCGCTTCGGCCGAATGTGACACGTTCCTCCCGTTCCCCATCGAACATGGTCACAGTTGCAGTTGGCGCATCGAGACCTGTGTTCTCGAGGGAAGTGGTGAAGCGCTCAGCACGGAAACTGACTAGACCTGTTAACAGATCAGAGACAGTCCCCTGATCGACCTCGCCGGTTAATGGTTCGAGCCTTTGCCACGCGAATGGAGTCACCTCGCTCTTTGTTATCACCAGTCGGGCTTCAGGTTGCTCAATTTCCAGTCGAGTTGTAGTTGTTGGATTAAAGGTAAACAGTTCTGCCTGTCGGTAATCTTCCGGTGACCGCGTAAGATCATCCACCAGAGAGTTTTCGACTGTAAAGAGTAGTGAGCGAGCCGCGTCTCGTGCGTAGGAGTTCCCACTATCAGCATTCGTTCCTACCAACAAGGTTGCTTCTGTTGATCCGGCGCCGACGACCGCACTAATAAGCGGTGCGGCAAGGCCATAGTCGTCGAGGTTAGCGCCGTCTGTCTCGATCACCGCTTGCATGCGTGCAGTGTCGAGTTTCGTTAAGAGAGCATTAACAGTGTTCGATGCAGCTCGTATCTTCCAGGGTTCTTCGAGATGCCAGACGCCATCAGCGTGGACCAGCTTGACGGTGTGAGCCGGCGTCGTAAGACTGAGGCGGTCGACGTCATCGCGGTCGAACTCTACAATCGCCTTATCACGGAGATCGAAAGTTGTAAGATCGAAACTGCTTTGAAGGTAAGCGTCAACTAGGAATACCCGGGGATCATCTGAGCGCATCGCGTACAGATGGCCACCAGTGGAAGTTTGATTTCCGAGGAGGAGTCGAATGACTCTGTCTTCCCCTTCAGCTTTGAACGCGATTTCGACCGTTGGATCAGCCAAACCAAATCGGTCCAAATCGTCTGCAATATCTTGGACCACTCGCTCGACCTCAAGTGCTGACACGCCGGTGGTGATACCCGAGACCTCGATTCCGTCAGCTTTTGTCCGGACTGGCTCGATGATGTTCCATATGCCGTCGGTCTTACGCAGCACGGTCCGATCCCCGGATGCTGTGACTTCGAGTTCTACGAGGTCTGCCGATTCCATGTTGAATACTCGGTCCTTAGCGTTTTCGGCTTCAATCCGTGAGGGACGATCGGCTTCGATGAAGTAGGCGTAGGCTGCGAGCGTGGCAGCCAAGGTCAAGAGCAGTAACGTGGAACGCATCTCGTCTACTTACGACCGTCGCTGCCACCAAGAGTAAATGCCGGTACCTAGAACAAGGCCAGGCAAAAACACTAGCGATAGCCAGAAGATCCGCCGCTGTTGATTGGCCGTAAGCGTAATGCGCCGATCTTCAGGCTGTCGCGCACGAATCGCGACAAGATTTTCCTGTTGAGCCAGCCAATTCACCGTGTTGAGGAACAAGTCTCGATTGCCTTGTATTCCCAGGGCAAAGTTTGAAGCGAAATCCGAATCACCTATAACCACAACGCGTGTCTCCGTCGCGGTTTGGTTAATGTCCACCCCTGAGTCGACTGGCTCAGGGGTTGTCTCAACCGGTGCCGTGATAGCAAGCCCGATAACGACTGGCCCAGCTACGTCACCCTGAGTCTCATCCAGTTCAACCTCACCGTCGCTGGTTACTAGGTTAATGTTTGACTCAGCCCAGCTGTCCGCGCCAGTTTCCACCAAAGGCTGAGGCATGCGCCCATTAACACCACCTGTTGTAGCCGTGAGTGAACGTGCCAGAGGGAATGCTGTTAGAAAGTTGAATCGCTCGGTAATAGCATGCGGTGGATAGCTGGCGGCGACAGGAACCGACGCGTCGGTTCCAATCAGTTGACCCATAGCGCTCACATCCACAACTATGTCATTTGACAGTTCGACCGCCCAAGCTGAAAGGAGCTGTTCGAGATTGACTAAAGGAAGGGTGTCGGCGGTCACCTGAGGATCAACTAGGAAAAAAGCTTTACCACCATTGCCTAAATAGCGTTCGAGAGCTTTGATTTCCCCGGCAAGCAAATCGTTATCTGGGCCAGCGACGATGACGACTGACGCATCATCAGGAACTTCCTCACGCTGTGCCAGCACCAGAGTCTCAACGGTAAAGTTGTCTCCTTCAAGAGCACTCACTACCGCGTTGTACCCATCTCGTTCAGCGCTCGCGACATTTTTCTCGCCGTGACCTTCGAGGAAGTACACAGTGAGCGACTCACCTTCAATAGCCTTGATCATTGCATTCGTCAGTTCCTGCTCGGTGTCAGCGGTTACTCGCTCAATCCGGTCTCTGTACTCGAATACGACTGTGCCATACGACTGGATTTGGTATTGGCCCGCTTCCATTGGTTCTTTGTCGATATCTATGTAGCGAACAGAGACCTCAGGGCTGACATCTTCGTATTCTACGAGCCGGCTCCGGAAACGATCGAAATCGTCATCGCGCCCGAACACGAGAATCGACATCGGCACATCAAGCGATTCGAGAATACGGATTGTTTGATCCGAAAGTGTGAACTGACGGGCCGCCGTGAGGTCCCAGCGCCAATTTTGTTTAGAGGCGATGTAATTTATCGAGATGAAAATTCCGAGGACAGCGGCAATGCTCAATGCAGCTATTGAGCCGTATCGCGCCTGACGGCGTCTGAAGATCCTAGATGCCTCACGCCAGTGGGCTAACAGGTAGAGCGACACACAGACGAAGCCGGCGACCGCGCACCAATACCAGACGTTCTGCCATTCGGGTCGGAACCACAACAACGCTACAGCAAGGAAGGTCAGCGCGGTACCCACCCATCCGAATCCTAAGATGATCTTGCGTAACATATCTGTATCTTATCGACTGCGGTTAGCCTGACTCAGTTTCTCCACCGTTCGCTGTCAACTGACTTGGCCGTCAGGAACAGCCCGAATGCGATGAAACTCAGGTAGTACACGATGTGCTTTGTATCGAGAACTCCTCGAGAAAAATCCTCGAAGTGTCCGGTAATAGACAAATACGTTAGCACCTCTCGTGTCACTGGACCGGTAGAGTCAGCCATCCAGTTAATAACCCATAGCAGCAGGAAGACCGCGAAGGTGGCCATTCCGGAAACGGCTTGGTTTCTGGTCATGCTTGAAATCAGCAATCCGACCGAAACGAAGCAGCCTCCAAGCAGTAGAAGTCCTAGGTAGCTGATCGCTACAGGCAGCCACTCGGGCTCACCATAGAGAAACAGGAAGCCGATGTGAAAAAGCGTCGCTGCCAGCATCATGCCGTAAAGCGCCATAGCGCCAGCGAACTTTCCAAGGATGATGTGCCAATCGCTCACTGGTGATGTCAGCAGTAGTTCAATAGTGCCGGATCGTTTTTCTTCTGAGTAGCTACGCATTGTTACCATTGGCAAGACAAATAAAATGATCACGGTTGCATTGATCATCAATGGGCGAATCAAGTCTTGATTCACGTTGATTGTGGTGGGGCCGGCAAATCCAAACTGTCCAACCTGCAGACTCTGTCTGAGAAAGAACGATAAGATCGCACTGTAGAAGTATCCGAACAGCAACGCAAAAAGACCGATGATCACGTATGCAATAGGAGAGGCGAAGTACGCCTTCAGTTCCTTCTGAGCAATGGCGAAGATGTTACGCATTGGTTCCTCCTGACTCGGCTTGGTCAGCATTCTTCCCATCAGGATTCTCGTGCTCAGGTTCGACCTCTTCGGTCGTGAGGTCGAGAAAGATTTCTTCAAGACTCATTCGCGTTGACCGCAATTCGAGAAGACCCCAGCCGTGTGTTACGACGGTGCGGGCCAAATCGCGACGCAGGTCTCGTCCTTGGATCGTCTCGACTTCGGCGCTGACCACGCCCGAATCTTGAGAATTCACTGTCACACGTGTGACGCCGTCAAGTGCTAGCAGAGCCGATGCCGGGTTCGCTGAGCCCGCGTCTATCTGTAGGGAAACGGTTTCGGCACCCTGTAGACGGGCAGTCAAATTGTCTGGCGTATCCTCGGCGACGACCCTGCCGCGATTAATGATGACGATGCGTTGGCAGGTCTGGGAGACTTCAGGCAGGATGTGGGTGCTGAGAATGATCGTATGGTCGCCAGCCAGGCTCTTGATAAGCTCCCGAGTTTCGATAATCTGTTTCGGGTCAAGGCCAGCGGTGGGTTCGTCGAGAATTAAAACGTCAGGATTGTACATAATTGCCTGCGCAAGACCAACGCGCTGCCGATAACCCTTCGATAGTTTCCCACAGTGCCGATCGGCTATGTGGTCAACCCGAGTGCGCTCCATTGACGACCCAACCAGGCGCTGACGGTCGTTACTCGACACGCCATTGATCCGAGCGACGAAGGTCAGGTACTCACGAACAGTCATTTCGGGGTAAAGGGGCGGTGTTTCAGGCAAATAACCAGTATGTCGCTTGGCCTCGATCGGTTGTTCGAATACATCAAATCCAGCGACGATAGCTTTTCCTTCTGTAGCCGGAATGTATCCGGTCAACACACGCATTGTTGTGGTCTTCCCAGCGCCGTTAGGTCCTAAAAAACCAAGGATTTCACCTGGCTCGACACGAAAGCTGATGTTATCGACGGCCGTGAGTGCCCCGTAAACCTTTGTGAGATGTTGGACTTCAATCATGAAGTGTTCTCCAAGCTGACAAAATGTTCACGGCTGGAATCGCCTGCGTGACACGCGCCGTCGCCGATAGCTGGCCAGCTGTTTTGGGCCAGTGTTAAGAACGCGAGCCCATTGATTTGACCACTAGACCTAGATCGTACGTCTGCGGAAAAGGGAGTGTCAACCTCGTCTAGCAGGAAGCAATCAGGAAAAGGAGATTAATAATTCGTGAAGTATGGTTTTAGTCGGGCTGGATCAGCAGTTTACGCAGTGGCCGAATCGAAATGTCGATCGAGGAAGCCATCAATAGCTACCTGATCAGCCGCATCAACCCTTTCGAACTGCAGCCCCATTCCGACGCGTTGGTCAGTCCAGACAACGCGTGCATCAGCCTCGATTTCACGTTTAGTTCCTGGTAGCCGAAAGCGGATCCTTGCCTTCGACGACAATTCGAATGAAGTCATAGTACGAATCGCGATACCGCCTTTGCTCAAGTTAAGGGTGGTGGCCGTGCTAAGCGAGTCGCCAACGGCATAGGAGACGGGAATGCCAAGCGACACCCTGGGGCTACTGCGACGGTTGAAGCTGTCAGGAGATAAGTGCGGCGCTAGCATCGGGAGGATCTGCTGGGTGGGACACTGTTCATTGACGTAGCCCACGACGCCAAGATCTGCAAGCTGTCGGGCTTCATTATTCGATGTGACACTGCTGCTAAAGATAAGGACCGGTGGGAAGTGTTCAAATCTTTTTATGGACTGGACGAGCGAAGGTCCCCTGCACGTTCCCAATTGGAGATCGAGAATAACGAGGTCGATCCGATTGCTAGTGTCGACTAGTTGTTCGACCAACGCTTCATACTTCGTTACGACTATTGCACGATGTTCGGCTGAGGTTAGGGCGTCAGCGAATCGTTCCGCGAGAGCGATTTCGCGTGCTGCGATGACTACGGTCTTCACAGTCATGATGGCTGGCTATACCTCAGTTGACCCACATTGTATCGAGGTGAAGGTATTAGCGTTGGTGAAGACCGAGGACTCTGGTCCGAATGTGATTCGTGGCCCGCAGTGACGAACTTTCCCAATTTTAAGTTCAAACTGGTCTTGGATGGCAACCAATGGCGAAGTGCTGAAACCGACCAGGTAGTGTTGGGAACCCAGTTAAGAATAACGCCTCCTCGGAATAGGCTCAGCGGAAGCGCCGCCCCTGTGCGTTGTCCTTCGCCTGTCTAGCGTAAATAGGGCACTATTCGGTCACCAGACCGGTTCCTTTTAGGGCTTGAGACCGGGTTCGGAGTAATTTAATAGTGTGATTGACAGATTTCACCTGAAAAACTAAAGTCGTAGGCTCACCCCGAGGCATTTTTGAGGTCTGGGTGTGTGTGGGACGCCTGACGTAGTCTCTATTTAGGGACGTCGGGTATTGCGAAGAGGAGAAGTTCCATCATGAAGCCTAGTTACCGCGTTATTTCAACCGCTTGCCTCTGCCTAGTTTTGGGTATCGGGGCGTTCGCTTGTGGGCCGCAGCCGCCACCACCGGAGCCGGCTCCGCCCCCGGCAGAGCCGCCACCGCCGCCGCCGCCACCGCCGCCGCCGCCACCACCACCGCCGCCGCCACCACCACCACCGCCTCCTACGGAAGAGGAGTTGTTTGAGGCGATGACTTTGGCGGAGTTGAATGCGCAGGCGCCGCTTGCCAGCGTGCACTTCGATTACGACTCGGCGGAACTACTCGATAGTGCACGTGCAGCGTTGCAGCGAAACGCAGAATGGATGCAACGGTGGACGAGCACGCGCATCATAGTCGAGGGCCATTGCGATGAACGAGGTACGAACGAATACAACCTCGGTCTTGGAGAGAGCCGAGCGAGCGCTGTGGTCGATTACCTTACAGGTCTCGGTATTTCTGCGAACCGGATTGCTATGGTGAGCAAGGGCGAGGAAGAGCCAGTGTGTTCTGACTCGGCTGAAGGTTGCTGGTCGCGGAATCGGCGCGGCAACTTCATTGTCACCGCGAAGTAGTTACGTTCGACACGGGCGTGGCGGGACCTAAAGTTCTGTCACGCCCGTTGTCTGTACGGCAACTGTCTGTAGAGGCGTTCTATTCCTGTTCTAGGATTCTGATCAACTCGCTGCTCTCAATTCTGGCAGTCGCTGATTTTTTCCCGTCGATCACTAAAACGGGAACTTCCTCTCCGTGTCGCCGCTCAAGCTCAATATCACCTGTGATGTCCACAATCTGAAGTTCGATAGCCATGTGCCCTCGCAGCTGATCGATTTGTGCCTTCATCTCGTCGCACAAGTGGCAATCGTGCTTGGTGTAGAGGATCAGGTTGCGCCGCTGGTTCATGGGTCCAAAACCTCGGCCAGCTGCTTCGAAGCGGCTAATGGATCGGGTGCCTCGATGATAGGTCGACCGACGACGAGGAAATTAGCGCCCGCTGCTACAGCGCTTGCTGCGGTGGCGGTCCGCCTTTGATCGTCCGCACCTTGCGCCAAGCTCACGGGTCTGATGCCGGGTGTCACGATTGTGAAGGATGGGCCACAAGCCGCGCGGATTACCTTGATCTCCCTAGGCGAAGCAACAACTCCGTCGACACCGGCCCGTTGGGCGAGTTCGGCCAGCGCGACCACATGATCGGCCAGCGGTCGTTGGGTAATGCCGAGGTGAGAAAGGTCTGCGTCATCCAGGCTAGTCAGCAGGGTGACCGCGACGATGCGAGGTCCTTCATCACCGGCGGCTTCCTTCGCAGCGCGCAGCATGTCGTGACCACCGGAGGCGTGGACTGTGAGCATCCAGACGCCCATCTCAGCAGCTGACCGCACTGCACCAGCAACGGTGTTCGGAATGTCGTGAAACTTCAGATCGAGAAAAACTCGATCACCACATTTACTCAGTGAACGGACGACCTCGGGGCCGGCAACTGTGTAGAGTTGACTTCCGACCTTGAAGCCTCCGACGTGTCCGCGAAGTTTGTCGGCTAGTGTCAGCGCGCGGTCCATCGAGTCGACATCGAGAGCGACTAAGAGCTGTTCCATGCTTGAGTTTCTGTTAGTTCAAGTGTTCCGACCAGGTTCTGTACCCGATCGATTTTGTGACGAGAGAGATATTCTTCAAGGTCCGCTAATAGCTCCGGCCAGAGGTTGGGATTTACGAAGTTTGCCGTCCCCACTTGCACGGCCGTAGCACCGGCAATGATGAATTCGAGTACATCTCTTGCAGTCGTAATGCCGCCCATTCCAATGATTGGGATGGTTACGGCCTGACTACATTCATAGACCATCCGGACTGCGATCGGACGGATGGCTGGTCCGCTTAATCCCCCCACTCCATTTGATAGGGCTGGGCGACGAGTTTCGACGTCGATGGCCATGGCGAGGAAGGTATTTACCAGTGAAACGGCGTCTGCACCGGCTTCCTCCGCTGCCCTCGCGATACCGGCAATGTCAGTAACATTTGGAGTTAATTTAGGGATGATGGGTAGCTTCGTAACACTCCGAACAGCCTGGACCACCTCGCTTGTACCAACAGCACTATTGCCGAAAGTGATTCCACCCGCTTTGATGTTCGGACATGAAATATTAAGCTCGATCGCGTCTACACCGTCAGCATCGGCAAGTATGCGAGTAATTTCAACGTACTCATCGATTGTGCTACCACAGATGTTGACGATGACTGTGGCGCCTTGACTGTATAAGGCTGGTAGCTTCTCCGCAACGAAGCGATGAACACCGATGCCCTGCAGTCCAATTGCGTTAAGCATCCCCGCCGGTGTTTCTACGATCCGCGGAGGGTTGTGGCCTTCACGCTCGGACAGAAACAGTCCTTTTACCGCGATACCCCCGAGTGCCTTCAGGTTGACAATTTCGGCGTATTCCACGCCGTAGCCGAAGCAGCCGCTCGCGGCGATTAACGGGTTCTTGAGGCGAAGCGAACCAATATCGACGTTCAGATCCATGTTGTGCTAAACAAACTCGTTCCTCAGGTTGCGAACTATAAGCAATTCCAGGCGATGGTTTGACTGTCGAAGACCGGCCCTTCGAGGCAAGCACGAACCAAGTGCGTCGGTTCGTGCTCGCTGTTACACACTGGTACGACACAGCTGTAACAGCCTCCCATGCCGCAACCCATAACAGGTTCTAGTGACACCTGGCATGGTCGTTCGTGAGCCTTGGCCATTCCAGCTACAGTTCGCATCATCGGTGTCGGCCCACACGCATAAAGTGTAGGTTTTGCTGCTACCGCCGAGGCTGTGAGAGCACCTTCCAATGGCGCCGTCACCAACCCGGTCTCGCCCCGGCTGCCGTCTTCTGTCGCCAACACGAGTTCCACGCCGAGTTGTGTGAACGCGTCAAGATAGAACAAGTCGACTGAGCGTCGGCCACCGTAAAATAGCGTCGTCGGTGTGCCAGACTGCTGCAAGGCGGACGCCAAGGTGAGAAACGGTGCGAGGCCAACACCACCAGCCACCATCCAGGCTTCTTGTGGTGGGGTGGCGACAGTGAACGGTATGCCAAGAGGGCCGAGGCAGCTGATCTCTTGATCGACTTCTACGGAGTATAGGATTTCTGTGCTGATTCCCACTCGTTTATTCAGGAGCGAGAATCCCGTTGGTGCACCGTTACCGGTCGACAATACCTCGAAGATGGAAAATGGGCGTCGCAGCAGCGGTTCGAATCCGGCAACTGGTTTAACCATAACGAACTGTCCAGGTCGAGCGCCTAAAGCCAGCGATGGCGCATCGAGGCAGACGACGTTGTAGTCGTCCGACAGACGAATGTTGGACACGACCCGAGCGTCTACATCGACTGGCATGCTCGCAGTATACCTTGAAGGTCGGCGCGGACCGCGGGGAGGTCTGAGGCATGGCGATCTGGCGCAATCTCCTGATAATGTTTCGATGGTCCAATAAGTTATCTCTAGGAAATGATGCGCAGGTTGTCCACTATCCATGTATTTTGGGGAACGTTGACAGGGTTTATCACCCACCGCTACAATTGTTTGACTCTTTAAGAAGCGATCCCGTGAGATCAAGAAGAGGCTTGTGGTGAAAAGTAGGGTCCTCCTGTTTCGCGCGTTTGTCTTGAATCCTTCGAAAATCTGCGTAGCAGTGATTTCGGTGGTCCGTGGTGTGTGCAGTCGGACCCTCACTATAGGCGAGGTGCGCACGTGCCTATCGTGATGGATGCCGACCTGATGAGCCGAACGCTCACCCGAATTGCACATGAAGTGAACGAACGGAATCGAGGCGAGCATGAACTTGCGCTCGTTGGTATTCGTACTCGTGGCGCGGTGATCGCTAGACGTCTCGCTGACAAGTTACGAGAAATTCTTGGGTCAGAAGTACCTACCGGCGCACTCGACATCACGCTGTATCGTGACGATCTAATGCGCCAACCGGTCGGTCCGCAGCCGATCGTGCGACGCACCGAAATCCCATTTTCGATTGACAACAAGAGGATCGTCCTTGTCGACGATGTGCTCTACACTGGCCGTACAATTCGAGCGGCATTAGATGCCCTAATTGATTTTGGCCGGCCCCGATCTTTGCAGCTTATCGTTCTGGTTGATCGGGGCCATCGGGAGCTACCGATCAAAGCCGACTACGTTGGTAAGAACCTGCCGACCTCAACTAGCCAGAGCGTTCAAGTGCACATGCACGAAATAGACGGATGCGATGAGGTTGTGATTCAGGAGGACGAGTCACCTGGGAGAAAGTCGTGACGGGTTCAGAGAGCGCGAACCGTGTGACGGTCACTAACGACGCCAACGAAACGTCCATAATGCCTAGGACCACCCTACGATCGCATCATCTTCTCAGCATCGGCGACTTGGATTCTGACGAAATTAACCTGATCCTCGATACAGCCGAAGCGATGAAGGAGATCGGTTCGCGGACGATAAAAAAAGTTCCCGCGCTCCGTGGAAAGACCATCGTCAACCTCTTCTACGAGCCGAGTACTCGCACCCGTACGTCATTCGAAATCGCTGAGAAACGTCTGAGTGCAGACTCGCTCAATATTGCGGTCACTGGCTCGAGCGTCGTTAAAGGTGAGACCCTGTTCGACACAGCCCGTAATCTTGAAGCGATGGCACCGGACATCATCGTTCTGCGCCATGAAGCCTCTGGCGCGCCGCATCAACTCGCTGGTATCTGCCGAGCAGGGGTGATTAACGCAGGTGACGGTATGCATGAGCACCCAACCCAAGCGCTGTTGGACGGGTTTACGATACGTGCCCATAAAGGTCGGATTGAGGGGTTGAAGGTCGTGATTGTTGGGGATCTGCTGCATAGTCGCGTGCTTCGATCAAATATCCTTTTGCTACGAGAGCTTGGTGCTGACATTTGGGTGTGCGGCCCACCTACGCTGATGCCACAGGGTATCGAACACTTTGGTGTTCACGCGACTACGAAACTCGACGAAGCAACTGAGGGTGCAGACGTTATTATGATGTTGCGGCTCCAGCGGGAGAGGATGCAGGGGCATTTTGTGCCGTCGCTTCGTGAATACTTTGCGGTCTACGGGCTGACAGTCGAACGGGTCGAACGCGCGAAGCCAGACGTCATCATTATGCATCCTGGGCCGATAAACCGTGGAGTGGAAATCGCTTCGGAGGTAGCTGACGGTCCATATTCGGTCATGCTGGAGCAAGTGGCCAATGGTGTGGCAGTGCGCATGGCTGTGTTGTATCTGTTGGCTGGGAATCCTGATGAGATGTGAAACGCGACGGATAGGCGTTAGTGACTGATGAAGATACTGTTGAAAGGTGGTCGAGTTGTCGACCCTGCAACAAACCGCGACACCATTTGCGATGTGCTTATCGATGGTGCGGTAATTGAACGGGTTGGCTCAGACCTACCAACTGCCGGCGTAACGGTCGTCGAAGTTCCCACCGGATGTGTGGTATGTCCCGGTTTTATTGACATGCATGTACACCTGCGTGAACCTGGACAGGAGCACAAGGAGACAATCGCGACGGGAACGACTGCTGCTGTGGCTGGGGGTTTCACTGCCGTTGCATGCATGCCTAATACCCAGCCTGTGAATGACCATGCGGGAATCACAGAACTTATTTTGTCCAAGGCTGCGGCCGCAGCACAAGCGAGGGTGTATCCGATCGGTGCCGTTTCACGTGGATCGCAAGGGGAGCAACTCGCAGACCTTGCGGAGTTACGAGCTGCTGGGTGTGTTGCAGTTTCTGATGACGGTCATCCGGTTGCCGACGCACTGCTGATGCGACGGGCGCTCGAATATGCCTCGTCTTTTGGGATGCCTGTCATCGACCACTGCGAAGATCCGGCGCTAAGGGGCGGTGTGGCCCATGAAGGATTTCAGGCGTCCGCGCTGGGACTTCGAGGCCTTCCGGCTATTGCCGAGGAGCTAATCGTTGAACGTGACGTAACGATAGCTGGGTTGATTGGAGCTCCAGTGCACGTCGCCCACATGAGTGTGCAGGGTTCCCTGCGAGCGGTACGTTCGGGGAAGGACCGGGACGTTCCGGTCACCTGCGAAGTCACGCCGCATCATTTCATCTTGACTGACGAAGTTCTGCAGAGCTACGACACGAATACCAAGATGAATCCACCACTGCGCGAAGTTGCTGACCGAGACACAATGTTACAAGGACTCGCCGATGGCTCTATTGATGTCATAGCAACCGACCACGCGCCACACCACTACGACGAGAAGGCGGTAGAGTTCGATCGGGCGCCGTTTGGAATTATAGGGCTTGAAACAGCGGTTTCTCTCTCTCTTGACCGCCTCGTGAAGCGTGGTGTTCTCTCGCTGAACCGGTTGGTGGAACTCTACTCAACGAATCCAGCGAGAATCCTCGGTGTCGCTGGCGGTATACTGGAAACGGGTGCACCCGCTGATTTGACGATAATCGCGCCAGATATTCAGACAACCATTGATACGACCCAGATGCGCTCAAAGGCAAAGAACACTCCCTTTGACGGCTGGGAATTGTGCGGAAGCGTCGCTGCAACCATCGTTGCCGGGCGGGTTCTCTACGTGAGTGACACGGTGGCAGGTGCCAACGTTTTTTCAAAGGAGTGGAAGTAACTACGTGGTGAGTCGGCAGGCCGATATTAGTGAGAGAGCACTGAAAGATTTGCAGCGGCTCCAGGTTCTGATGGTTGATGGCCATTTTGATTACGGTAATGGATACCACGGCCGTGCATACCTAAACGCTCACCAGCTATTCCGTCAGCCATCGACGATATGGCGTTTTGCTCAGGACCTCATCGATGTTCTTCCGTTTGAACTTCTGTCACAGGTCGAAGTGTTTGCCGGACCGGTGACCGGTGGAGCCCTCCTAGCGCACACCATCGCTGGCCTGATGGACGGGAAGCGGAAGTTGACCCATCCGCCCTGCGTGTTTGCACCGTTCAATGTTGGCACTGACCGTGGCCTGTATCTTAGAAGTTTCTATGCCGCTCAAATTGCTGGTAAGCGGGTTTTACTTGCTGACGACGTCCGTAATACGGGTGAGACACTCCATAAGTGTGCGGAGCTCGTCACCGAGGCGGGCGGGACACCAATCGGAACTGTCCAGATTTACGACAGACTCGAAGTCGTTAAGGCCCTCACTGTGCCGAATATAGCGCTTGCCGAGTACCGGGCACCAGACAATTATCCGGCCGAAGCTTGTCCGCTCTGCGCTTCTGGTCAGGCGATTACAGCTTTTTGACGAGCCGTTTTCTGTCACATCGGCACCACTCTGCTGCTTCCCGCGCTCGGTTAAAGATGGGGCTCGAGCGTCTCTTTACTGGCTCCAACATTGTCAAATCGGCCGAGGACCCGATTCAAATCGTTTACCGCTACCCAGAGACTGCAGATAGGGAAATTGTTGCTTTCTGTGCGTCCGCCCTCGCATTTGGGCGAGTGAAAACCGTGATGGCTTCTATCGAAGCACTTGTGGCTTTGATGGGGCCGTCGCCGCTACGTTTCATTACGACGTTTGAACCGGCTGATGCACAACGCCACTTACGCGGATTTAGGCATCGCTGGATTCGCGACGCTGACATCGTAGCGCTACTTTGGATGCTTCGGCAGATGATTGACCAGCATGGGTCGATTGAAAAATTTTTTGCCGAAGGGCGAGGTGAGGTAACGGTATCGGTAGCCTGTCAGCTCGAATCGTTTTGCACACGGGCAATGGCACTCGATATTAGTCGAGCGTACGGGCGCGTTCCACGGACGCCAGGTGTCCGCTATTTCTTTCCGCGTCCCTCGACTGGTAGTGCATGCAAACGCCTGAACTTGTTCCTTCGCTGGATGGTGCGTCGGGACGAACCAGACCCTGGAGGCTGGACGATTCTCGCACCCTCGGTGCTGATCGTCCCACTGGACGTGCATGTGATTCGAGTTAGTCAATGCCTCGGCCTGACGCCTTACCGCTCTTCCGGCTGGCGGATGGCTGCATCAATTACAGATTCCCTCCGTGATCTCGATGCGGATGACCCCATCCGGTACGATTTCGCGATCTGCCATCTAGGGATAGCGGGAGCGTGCGGATTCGAACGCCGGGAGAAGGACTCCCGGTGTCCGCTTCGTGGACTGTGCCGACCGGCACCTCGACGGAAACGGTCGATTCAAGCAATCCGATAGTCGAGGATATCGACCGAAAACCCCAGTGAACCTTAGCGCCGCTGACGTTCCCATAGCTTAGCGAACTTCAAAAATACATAGTAAGCATTCATTGTTGAAATAATGAATCCAGCTACACCGTCCCGAATTCCCCCGCGTAATAGATAGTTTCTAAGGAAGGCTAGGATCGGATGGACGACCAATCTGAGAAAGCTGGTACGCCGTCCTTGGGCTGCCATGTCGTCTGCCGCGAGAGTTGCATAGCGGTCAATCGTATCGAGCTGATGCGAAAGATCTCGATACGTATAATGTTCGAGTTCGTGCTGAAAACGGCCGACCCGTCCAGAAACGGTCACCGATTCGTGAACACTAGGCGTGCTCCAGCGCCCAACACGCCGGTCGTAAAGGCGAAGCTGAAAATCTGGATACCAATCAGTAGAACGGACCCACCTTCCGAGATGGAAAGTGACCCTTGGCACGCGGTAGCCGCGGTGGGCCGGTTCAGTTTCCAGAAGTTGACGGATCTCCTGCGCTAATTGATGAGGGACGCGCTCGTCGGCATCGAGGGAAAAAATCCAATCGTGGCTAGCGATCTCGGCCGCGTAGTTCTTTTGGTCGCCGTACCCAGTCCAAGACCGCACAAAAACATGGTCTGTGAATCGGCGGGCGATGTCAGCCGTGCCATCTTCGCTACCACAGTCAACGACAATAAGCTCATCAGCCCAGGAGACTGACTCAAGGGCGTAGGCAAGGTTCTTCTTTTCGTTTTTTGTGATAACCGTGACCGACAACTTCGGCACAGAACAAGTGTAGCACCATCCCCGGACTGACTCCGACGATGATACGTGGGGTGCGGGGCTAGAACGGTGGACCGGCTCCGCCTGCGAACTGACCACCGACGAGTTGCCCTCCACCAAGCTGGCCACCGCTGGCTTGTACGCCACTGGTCGCTCCAGGTGTAAGTGTGAACGAACCGCCGCCCCCAGTCAGTGAAATCTCTTGCACCGCTTCGAAGTCAACAAGAGCCTGGTTGTAATCGAGCACAGCACCTAATTCGCTGTTACGTGCATCAGCTAGGTCTCGCTGAGCTTGGAACACGAGAAAGCTTGTTGACATACCAACATTGAATTTTTTTTGTTCCGCCTCCAAACGATCTTCGGCCAATTGACGGGCCACCCTGGTCGCATCGACTCGCTTAATGTTGGTGTTGACGTTCCGGCCCGCTCGTCGAACTTCCTGGGCCGCGCGAAGTTCCGCGGTTCGTATTCGAACCTCGGTCTGCGTCCGCTCGAGACGGGACCGTGCTAGGTTGGCATCAGCAGTGCTTGTGCCCAGCGGATAGGACAGTGTCATAGCGAATGTCCAGGTCGGAAAGTCACTGACCAGAGCACTACGCATTACTGAACCAAAACTTGACTCAGTTTGGCTGATTACGTCTCCGCCAAACATTCCTTCCCGCGTCAACTTTGTCCCGCCTGCGGCTGTAGCTGAATAATTCATCTGGAAGTTGAGGTCTGGCAGCCGTTGATTCTCATAATAGCGAATGTTCGTATCGGCATTATCTAGGTTTCGTCTGATCTGTGTGATGTCAGTTCGTTGACTAAGAGCATTGGCGACTGCGGCGTCAATATCAATTTCGCCAGCATGTAAACGCGCGGTGTCGCTTGGCTCCAATCGCACTGACCAGAAATTCGGAGCGGAGGATTCCATAATCAGGGTCCGCAACACGTCTTCGTTCTCCTCAATGAGGGCCTCAGCGACGATGACAGCCTCTTCATTCCTCGCGACTTCAGCCTCAGCTTCAACAATGTCAATCGGGGCCATAGTGCCCACTTCAACCCGAGTCCGATTGTTTCGTAGTGACTCCTCAGCGAGTTCGAGGGATTGTTGCTGCACAGCGAACGTCGCAATAGAAGCCGATAGCTCCCAATAGGCGTTCTTGACCTGACGAATGGTCGACGTGATCGTGTCTCTTAACTGGATGTCAGAGATATCACGGTTGGTCCTGCTGATTTGTAGCCTCTGTCTCACGTTGTCAATCTTGAGATTCCTGAGTAGCGGTTGGACATATTGCACTGACACTGTTGATCGCAGTGCTGGATTGAAGCTGGTGAAGAAGCTTGAGGTCGACTGGCGATTGCCGTCCCAGTTAACGCTGTAGTTTCCGCCCCATGGCGTGAGTTGAGTGATGCCGACAGCATTCTGAAGCGTGTCGGTATTGATCTGTTTCAGGCCGCCTGACAGTTGGCTCGTGGACGGGCTGACCTGAGAGTTATTTTGGAGGGTTGTGTTAAAAGTCGGTGCCCAAGCCGACCGCGCGTCCAAAATGGATATGTCCTGAATTAAAGGACTTAATCGCTGCACTCGAATGTCGAGATTTTGTTCCAAGGCCATTTCGACGGCTTCATCCAGGGAGAGTCTCAAAACCGCCTGATTTCCCATCTGTTCGTCTTCGACCTGCGGTAGAACTAAGCCTTCACTAAGTCGAATTCCTTCGAGCACGGAAGACCGTTCGTATTTGGCCAGTGTCTGACCTGACGCGGACATGACACACAACAAAGAAATCGCCACAACTCCCAGGGCGAACAACCGTTGAAAAACTTCCCCAATCATGACTATCACTCTCCTCTGTGGGCGAATCACTCAGCGGGTCAACAAACTTGGATACCTACAAGAGCTGCGCCGGGCACGTTTCAAGCGTTCCGGCGAGTTGCCTCAGCCTTGTGCCTGTATAGACGTTCAAGACCGAAAGTAAGTTTGAGTCAATTGTATACTAGGGCGACGGTAACGTTTCGAAGGTCAGGGATGGGGGCCCTTAGACGGTTCCGAAGTGACCGTATCGTGGCGGTGTAAAGTTTCGTCCTTTAGGTGCTATCTAGACGATATTCCATTCATTATGAATTCAGATCAAATCCTTGAATTGTTTAGAGACGCTGGAGCCCTCTCGTTTGGTCACTTCCGGCTTTCGTCAGGTCTACACAGTCAGGGATACCTCCAATGTGCGCAGGTGCTTCAGCATCCTTCGCATGCCCGCACCCTTGGCGAAGCCATTGCGGTGCGGGCAGGAGTGTGGGACCCAGTAACGGTGCTTTCCCCTGCAATGGGCGGCGTTGTCATCGGCCATGAGGTTGCACACGGGCTCAACGTTCGGGCTATTTTCGCTGAGAGGACAGCAGGCGACTTGAGCCTGCGAAGGGGATTTGTTCTTGTGCCGGGTGAGCGTGTTCTTGTGGTTGAGGATGTCATCACTACAGGTAAATCAACGCGTGAAACGATCGAACTTGCGCGGCAAGCGGGTGCTGAAGTTGTTGGTGCAGCAGCAATCATCGATCGGGGTTCCGGCACAGAATTGGAGGTGCCATGGTTCGCCTTGGCCAGGGTAGAACTTCCTACCTACGACCCGGGTCGCTGCCCGCTTTGCCAGTCTAAGACTCCAATTGTCAAGCCAGGCTCACGGCCGGATTCAAACCCTCGGTAATCCCTTCACCTGACTGAGTTGGCGCCATATTACTTTCTGTGATGCACAGAACCATCAAGCTTACGATCGCTTACGAAGGTTCTGGATATGTTGGTTGGCAACGGCAACCGAACGGACGGTCGATACAAGGCCTAATCGAGGACTCGTTTAGGCGCATCGAGGGTGCGCCGGTCACAATTATTGGCGCAGGGCGGACTGATGCGGGCGTACACGCGCTTGGGCAAGTAGCGAGTGCACGAATCACTCACGCCATTGGAGTGGCTGACTTAGTCCGCGCGCTCAATGCCATACTGCCTCCTGACATCAGAGTCCTTGAGGCGATCGAGATGCCTAACAGCTTTGATGCTAGGAAGAGTTCTGTGGGCAAGGTGTATCGGTATAGGGTTGTTACCGGTCCCTTTGTGAGTCCGTTTGAGCGTCGTTACGCTTGGCATATCGAGAGACCATTGGATTGCAGGGCTATGCAGGACGGAGGTAAGGCATTTCTTGGCGAGCACGACTTTGCCGGGTTTCAGACAACCGGAAGCGACGTAAAAACTTCCGTTCGCCGGATTAGTCGTCTCGATGTTAATGAGGGCGATCTGGATCGTACTGCTGGAGGTGGCCGGCTCATGACGATCGAAGTGGAGGGAAACGGTTTTCTCCGTCACATGGTTCGAACAATCGTTGGAACCCTCGTTGAGGTTGGTACGCAGCAGCGAGTGCCAGCTGATATTGCTCAGGTGCTAGAGTCGCGAAACCGTGCTAAAGCAGGACCGACGGCCCCTGCTGAAGGCCTGTTTCTTGTGCGGGTCAACTACTAAGACCTGTCGTTACTCGGCGTTTCCTTGAACCGTATCTGGTCAGCCTGTATCATCGTCATTCTAAGGGGTTTCGGTCGGTTCTTCGCTCTCACTTTTCCTCGAGCACCGGCCGGCTGGCAGACGCATGGGCCTGGACGATGTCCTAAGTTGGGTTGAACAAGATTCGGCGGAAGCTGAACTGGCTAGCCAAATCGACTTTGAACGTCTTCCCACCCACGTGGCCATCATAATGGACGGGAATGGACGGTGGGCGGCACAGAGAGGTTTGCCACGTGTCCATGGTCACCGAGCCGGCATCGACTCGGTACGTGATGTGGTCGAGGCATCTGCGCGACTCGGTGTGCAGGTGCTGACGCTCTACGCGTTCTCAGTTGAGAATTGGAAGCGTCCGCCTGGCGAGGTCGCTACGCTGATGACGCTGCTCAAGCGTTACCTGCGTCAGGAATTGAGAACACTCCTAGACAACAACATTCGATTCAATGTCGTTGGGCGTGGAGATGAGCTTACTCCAGATATCCGTGACGAGTTGGCTTTTGCTACTCGACAGACCAAGGCTAACACCTCTATGCAGTTTAACATCGCTCTAAACTACGGCGGGCGAGCGGAGATCGTCGATGCCGCACGGTGTGCGATGGATGCGGGCATTTGCGCAAATGATCTCGACGAAGAGCGCTTTGCAGGCTTTCTTTACACAGCCGGACAGCCTGATCCGGATTTACTTATCCGGACGAGCGGCGAGATGCGAGTCAGCAACTTTCTGTTGTGGCAGATCGCCTACGCGGAAATTTGGGTGACAGAGACCCTCTGGCCGGATTTCCGATGTCGCCATTTGTTCGAAGCGCTTCTTGCTTATCAGAGGCGAGAACGGCGTTACGGTGGAATCAATCGTCCGGTTGTTGCCGGATAGGCGACTACCGTCTTTCTTGGTTCTCGCCCACGATTTTGGAATGAGTTCCTGACAAGGATCTAAGCACATGAAGCGTGTAATCAGCGCTCTAGTCGTATTGGCAGTTCTTGTTGGGACGCTTTGGTGGCTGCCACCCTGGGTAACGTTCGTTCTTGCAGAGATTGTCGTACTGCTTGCCCTGGTCGAGTATGCGAGATTGGCAGAACGGGTAGGCATGGCTGTGCCAACTGGAATTGTTGTGGTAGCCGGACTAGCGATTTGCGCGTCCATCGCTTGGGACTACGCGGTGGCGCCGGTGCTTATGACCGCAATGGTCGCCGTGGGTGCTGCCGCGGTCGGTCGAGGTAGTGTTCAACGTTCGGATGGTTGGTTCTACACCGTTGGACTGTTCGGACCGCTTTACGTGGGTCTTCCAATAGGGACCCTCGCTGCCATTCATTTGAGGCAAGGACCAGAGTTAGTATTTCTATTGCTGTTCGTCATCGTGGCGAGCGACATTTCGCAGATTTACGGAGGTAGAGCGCTAGGCCGTCGTGCACTGGCCCCGACCATAAGTCCGAAGAAGACTGTAGAAGGCGCGATTTGCGGAATCGTGGCAGGTGCTGTGGCGGTGGTATTAGTTGGAAAATGGAGTGGTTTGGATCTTCAACCGTTACAAGCTGGGGCATTCGGTGCTGCATTGGCGGGATTCGGGATTATTGGCGATCTGTTCGAATCGAAGTTAAAGCGCGAGGCTGGTGTGAAAGATACGTCGGGGTTGATCCCAGGCCATGGTGGCATTCTGGATCGCCTCGATAGTTGGCTCTTTGCCATTCCGCTCTTCGACGTTGTGATCAGGGGAATGTGAGCGTGAAAAGTATCGCGATTCTAGGGTCAACTGGTTCCATTGGCACTACTGCACTGGCGGTCGTGGAAGCCAATTCCGACGCGTTACGCGTCGTTGGTCTTGCGGCTGGGGAGAATTCGGCACGCCTCGCTGAACAGGCGGTGCGTTTTAAGCCTAATGTCATCGGGATGGCCACACCCGATGCTTTAACCGAAGTGCGAAGGGCGCTGGGTGTTGATGGCACAAGGGGGGTTGCGTTGCACGCTGGCCCTGAAGGCCTTGCTGCCGTGGCGACACATCCCGAAGCTGACATCGTGCTATGCGCTTCTGCTGGCACCTCTGCACTCGAGGCAGTCCTATTGGCGATCGAGGCAGGAAAGACGATTGCTCTCGCGAATAAAGAGGTGCTGGTGGTAGCTGGGGGTCTTGTGATGGAAGCTGCCCGACGGCGCGGTGTTGCGATTCTTCCCGTCGATAGCGAGCACAACGCGATCCACCAGTGTCTGCACGGTCGACCTGTTTCAGATGTGCGGCGTTTGATTTTAACTGCGTCAGGGGGCCCTTTTCGTGAATGGCCGCCTGAGCGTCTGAAAACCGTTCGGCCTGAGGACGCGCTACGCCATCCGACATGGAACATGGGAGATAAGATCACCGTTGACTCGGCCACGTTGATGAATAAGGGGTTGGAGGTCATTGAAGCGCGCTGGTTGTTTGGCATGACGGCTGATGACATTGACGTTCTCGTGCACCCTCAGTCAGTTGTCCATTCGATGGTCGAACTGTGTGATGGATCAGTCATTGCTCAGTTGGGCATTACCAATATGCGGCTGCCGATTCAGTATGCTTTTTCGTACCCTGACCGATGGAACGCCAGCGTGGAGACGCTGGACCTTTCAAACTGCGGGCCACTAGAGTTCCACCAACCTGACTCTGAGCGTTTTTCTTGCTTGGGACTAGCCTACCGTGCATTGCGGACGGAGGGTGCGCTACCGATTGTCCTAAACGCAGCCAACGAGGTTGCGGTATCTGCTTTTCTCCGAGGTAAGTTGCCCTTCATCGGGATTCCTATGTTGATTGAGCGCGCTCTGAATGCCCGAACCAATATGGAAAACACTCCGATCCGTACACTGGCCGAGGTGCGTGATGTGGATCGCTGGGCACACGAGTTTTCACGTGAACTGCTCCCAGAGGTACAATCAGTGTGAAGCGCGTGGGGTGGTCTGTCGCGCTACGCTTGGCCGACCATCGGTCCGGCTGGTTGAAGACGCGAGGATAGAGTGCTAACGAGTCTGGTGGCGTTTGTTTTCGTACTCGGAGTGCTGGTGTTTGTGCACGAGTTGGGTCATTTCCTGATGGCCCGACGCATCGGCGTACGGGTGTTGACGTTCTCTCTTGGTTTCGGTCCGAAGTTATTAACTGTTCGGCGAGGTGACACGGATTATTGCGTAAGCGCGATTCCGCTGGGAGGTTACGTGAAGATGGCCGGTGAGAGCCCCGATGAGGCCTCCGCCGGACAAGATGACGAGTTTCTATCGAAGACCAAGTGGCAACGCTTCCAGGTCTTGGTCATGGGTCCAACCATGAATATCGTACTCGCCGTCGTCGTCATGGCCATCGTGTTATATCAGGGCGCCGAGGTGCCAGCTTACGAAGAGGAAGCACCGGTCGTTGGTGTTGTTGTTGAGGGCTCCCCTGCCGAAACCAGTGGGATTCTTCCGGGAGACTTGATTCTCAGTGTAGCGGGTGAATCCGTGCCGGACTGGGAAGCGCTCTTCCTTTCCGTAATGTCACGGGCTGGGCGCGAATTGGAAGTTGTTGTTCTTCGGGACGGGCAATCCTTAGTGCTACCCGTGACACCAAGCACGAGAACGGAGTTTGAGGTCGGAGACCTCGGAGTCTTGCCGCAGTTGTATCCCCAGATCCGCGATGTTGTACCAGGCGAGCCAGCTGCCCAGTCTGGTATCAAGTCAGGTGATGTCATTGTGGCGGTTGAGGGAGAACCGGCGACCCGTGACACGCTGATAACGCGGATCAATAGCAACCCAGGTCAATTACTGAAACTCACTGTGTCGCGTGATGGTGTGGAGCAGGACATTACGGTAAGACCTGCGTTGAACGGGGATGTGGGACTGATCGGCGTTAGCCTAAGTCCGTACGAGGTCCGAATAGTTGAGCCGGGACCTCTACAAGCTGTGCAGTTGAGCATCGAACAGAACTACCAGTGGTCGGGTCTGATCTTTCAGACCTTGTGGGGCCTCCTGACCCGCGAGACATCACCAAAACAACTCATGGGACCAGTCGGCATTGCACAGCTGTCGGGTGGTGCTGCCCAGGTCGGATTTGTTGCACTTTTCACGCTGATGGCAATGATTAGCTTAAACTTGGGCATCTTGAACCTCCTACCGATTCCAGTGCTCGATGGTGGTCACATCTTCATTCTCGCGCTTGAGGGTGCTTCGCAGCGTGACTTTAGTGTGCGTGTCAAGGAGAAGATGCTACTGGCTGGCTTCGTCGTCTTAATGATGTTGATGGTGACCGTTATCTATAACGATTTAACACGCATTACTTGGCTCGAAGCACTAATGCCGTGGAGATGATCGCGAGGTATCCATGATTTTCAAGTTAAAGTTCGCGCATTTTGCAGTGCTCCTTACCGTTTGTTTATCGGTCGCCACACAGGCGTTCGATGAGCGTGTCGACACCGTGATTAATTGGAAAATTCGTCGTGAGGCAACGACCAACTCAAGGATTATGAATACGTTGCACCATTTGACTGATGTCTATGGACCACGACTGACCGGATCACCAAATCACGAGGCTTCTGCACGGTGGGCAGTTGAGCAGATGGAGGCGTGGGGCTTGACGAATGGGCATTTAGAGCCATGGGATTTCGGTCATCCGGGCTGGTTGAATGAGCGTATGACGGCACATTTACTGGCGCCGGTGAAGGACCCGCTTGTTGCCGAAGTTTTGGCCTGGACACCTAGTACTGAAGGACCCGTTCGAGCAACCGTGTATCAACTAATTCTGCCTGACCGGCTAGACGAGGCCAAGCTTGTGGCGCACTTGGACGATGTTGCGGACGATGTTGCTGGCAAGATCGTTCTCGTTGGCGAGGCAAATGTAGTGCCTGTGACGATCGATGGTCCACCACGCCGTCGCGATTATGCGGAGTTGAGTGCTCAATACGATCCGAACAACGTTCCGACCTCTCAGCCGCAACGGTCGGCAGGTCCAATGCGTGCTGACGACGGCGTGTTATCGGGTCGTCAGGTCGCGCAGCGCGTCGCGAAGTTTCTAAAAGAAGCGGGTGCGGCGGTGCAAGTAAACGACGCCGGTCGAGACCATGGGCAAATTCGTGCATTCAGTAACCGAACGTATGACGTTGAGGAGGCACCGCCTACTTTAGTAATGCGGAACGAAGATTTTGGTCGGATCGCACGTCTGCTGCGTCACGGTGAAGTGGAGTTAGAGGTTGATATCGTCAACAGCTGGTATCCGGAAGGCGAGATCAGTTTCAACGCGATTGCTGAGATTCCTGGCACCGACAAAGCAGACGAAGTGATCATGCTGGGTGGGCACTTAGATTCATGGCACGCGGCGACCGGTGCGACTGATAACGGTATCGGTGTTACGGTGATGATGGAGGCTGCTCGCATCCTGCAGGCGATCGGTGTTGAACCCAGGCGGACAATCCGCGTTGCATTGTGGGGCGGTGAGGAACAGGGACTGCTGGGTTCACAAGCCTATGTGAAGGAGCATTTCGGTTCGGTGGAGGACCCGAAGCCTGCCCACGCGAAGTTCGGAGGGTATTTCAATATTGACTCAGGGACCGGCCAGGCACGTGCGGCGACGGTATTCGGCCCACGCGAAGCTGCCGAGGTGCTGAGAATGGCGTTGGCACCATTTAGCGATCTTGGTGTAGTCGGTGCAGGCGCCACGATGAGCCGTCGCCGTGGCGGTTCAGACCACACGTCGTTCAACGAAGCGGGACTCCCGGGGATTGGCATGCGCCAGGATCCGATTCAGTATGGAACCTATACTTGGCACACGAGCTTGGACACCTACGAGCGTGTCATTGAGCAGGATGCCATCAAATCGGCCATTGCAATTGCGGCGGCGGTGTACCATCTGGCGATGAGGGACGAATTGCTGCCACGGTTGGGCGAACAAATGCCGTCGTTGCCAGGTTCGTCAACCCAGTAGCGTCCTTCGGTCTCACTGATTCGGCGGCTTGCTTTTGCGTCCGGCCTAAATCGGCCTCAGCCACCATGTGTTCAAACACCGACCAGTCACGGTCGGTGGTGATTGTGTCTGCACCACCGGGCCGATGAATTAAGTGGATCTCGGCTTTCCGCACGAAGTAATTAATGTTCCATGACTAATTTCATCTTATTCAAATTCTTCTCCCACCGCGCACCATGTCCGTGATGCTACAGCGGTGGCTAGGATTACGGCGAGAAGTTGGACCAATGTTGAATCTCGCTGTTCCAGTTGTCGTCGCCGAAATGAGTTGGGTCACGATGGGAACTGTTGACATTCTGATGGTCAGGGCACTTGGGCCATCGGCGATTGGTGCAGTAGGCGTGGGCTCCATGCTGTTTTTGGCTCTGGCGGTCTTTGGGATTGGCGTTCTTCTGGGGCTCGACACTGTCATTGCCCAGTCGTTCGGAGCGGGCCAACGCGATGAATGTCACCGGTGGTTTGTGCACGGTGTCGTCATGAGCGTGATACTCACAATTCCACTGACCTTGGTTGCATGGGTGGCGATTGCCCGTCTCGATCTCTGGGGTTTTGACCTAACCGTGCTAAATCTGACTGAGCCATATTTGCGAATCGTAACCTGGAGTGTCTGGCCGTTGCTTCTGTATACAGCTTTTCGTCGTTACCTCCAGGCGATGGGCGTGGTTAAGCCGACCATGTTTATCCTGCTGATGGCAAACCTTGTGAATGTGTTGGCCAATTGGATGTTGATTCACGGGAATCTCGGAGCGCCCGCCCTCGGCGTAGACGGTGCGGGATGGGCCACCTTCATTTCACGGAGCTATTTGGCGCTTGGTTTACTTTCCGTCGTGGTCTGGCGTGATGCTCGTACCGACTACGGGCTTAGGCGAGTGTCCTGGGTGATTGAGCGCTCACGATTAAGGCAACTGTTATGGCTTGGGCTTCCGGCGGCCATGCAAGTGACGCTGGAAGTTGGAGTGTTCTCGGCCGCTAGCGCACTGGCTGGCCGCTTGGCGCCGGTAGCGCTTGCAGCTCACCAAATTACCCTGAACATGGCCAGCTTTACCTTTATGGTACCGCTGGGCCTAGCGTCGGCTGCTGCGGTGCGTGTTGGCCACGCCGTGGGTCGCCAGGACACATATGGGGCTAATCAAGCGGGATGGACCGCTGTGATGCTGGGAGTGTTCTGCATGGCCTGCGCTTCTGCTATTTTCTTGCTCATCCCTAGCCGACTGATGGGTCTCTTTACAGTCGATTTAACAGTGGTCGATCTTGGGGTCACATTACTTTTCGTAGCTGCAATCTTTCAGATTTTCGATGGACTGCAGGGAGTACTTACCGGGGCCTTGCGAGGACTTGGTGATACCCGAACACCGATGTTCTTGAATCTGGCTGGTCATTGGGCATTTGGTTTGCCGCTCGGTTATACAATCTGCTTCGTGTTGGGCTACGGCGTGGTTGGGTTGTGGATCGGCTTGTCAGCAGGGTTGATTGTTGTGTCGCTATTGCTTCTCATGGTGTGGGGCAGGCGTATGACGCAACTGAGAGAAAATGCTTTCAGTAGGATTATTACCGAATCGTAACAGCCGGTTACTGGTTTCTTTTTAGGGCGTATTTGATGATAGCTTTGGCTAAGCCTTCTTCATCGTTAGTGTCTGTTTGAATCCATCCGGGTTTTTTCAAACCAGGAGTGGCGTTTCCCATCACTACTGGGATGCCGGCGAACTCTAGCATCTCACGATCATTGAGGTTATCGCCGACGGCCATCACTTCGCTGGGTGTCAGGCCTCGTTGCGTGGACCACTCAGCAAGCGTTCGTCCTTTAGAGCGGCCCGGACTAACTACGTCGAGTAGGGAAAAGTTGCGCAGTTGATACTCAGTCAACGCTTGGGAGTACTCAGCAGCCCTCGGAAGAGATGTAAGAAGCTCCGCGAGTTCGCGCATGCTGCTAACGTCGCCTGTGAATCCTAGCTGCAATGGGTCCTCAGTTAGCTCGGTCGCCAGTGACGAGACCTGCGTGATCCATGCGTTGTGTAGCTCGAAGTAATGCCTTCGATGTGGATGCGTCCAATCGATCCGCTCGCAAAGAAATTGTCTGTCATCGTCCCGATCGAATATTGCGGCGGCGCCGTCGCGAACAGAACGTGTTTCCTTCACGATGTAACGTGCCGTCTCTGCCGGCAGAGTATGAGAAGCTAAGGTCGCGCCTGACTGGTCCTTGACGACTGATCCATTGTTCAAGATTAATATCGTTCGTGCGGGCATCTGGAGCGCAAGTTCACGGGTATGATGAAAACTGCGTCCGGTGACTAGGACAATGTCGACACCGTGCCTTGAGGCTTCTTGCAGCACGCTCCGATTGTTTTCTGGCAGTCTGGACGAGCTATCGAGTAGTGTGCCGTCGATGTCGATGGCGATTAGCTTGATCGGCATCGGAGAGTGTCCGTAGGTGCTCAGACAGATTCCCGAGCTGGTTTACGAGGATAATGTTCAGCCACGTAGTCATCAACCAGCGCACGGAAGGCTTCAGCTAGTTCCTCGTAGCTACCCTTAAGCGTTGTAGTGTGGATTCCGTCAATATAGACAGGGCAGAGGGGCGCTTCACCAGTTCCGGGCAGACTAATACCTATGTTGGCCGCTTTTGATTCGCCTGGTCCGTTAACGACGCAGCCCATGACTGCCAAACGCATTTCTTCAACGCCATCGTAATCTTTCTTCCACTCCGGCATCATATCTCGCACATAAGCTTGGATTCGTTCGGCAAGTTCCTGAAACGTGGAGCTCGTTGTCCGCCCACAGCCGGGGCAGGCAGTGACGCTTGGAGCAAAGGACCGCAACCCGAGTGACTGCAGTAATTCGCAGGCCGCTGTCACCTCGTTACGGCGGTCGCCCCCAGGCTGCGGCGTGAGCGAAACCCGGATTGTGTCACCGATCCCTTGGTTAAGCAGTATGCCCATCGCCGTCGAGGACCAGACCATTCCTTTAATACCCATGCCAGCCTCGGTGAGACCAAGGTGGAGCGGCTGGTCAGTCCTAGCTGCTAGTTCGGTGTAAACGGAAATAAGATTATCTGGTTGTGAGACCTTACAAGAGATCACGATCTGTTCTTTGCGCAGCCCGGCCTCGAGCGCCAACTCGGTTGATTGCAGCGCTGACAACACGAGACATTCGTTGATGATTTCTTCTGACGAGCGACCCAGATTGCGGTCTGTATTCTCTTGCATCTTCGCCGTGACTAGGTCCTGATCGAGTGAACCGCCATTTACTCCAATCCGAATCGGTGTTTCATGATCGCGAGCGATCTTGCAGATCGTAGTGAATTGCTCGTCCCGACGATCGCCAGTTCCGACGTTGCCAGGATTGATCCGGAACTTATCGAGTATCCGCGCGCAGTCAGGGTGTCGCATTAACAGTTGATGCCCGTTGTAATGGAAATCGCCTACAAGCGGTACGACAAGGCCTTGATCGTTGAGGCGTTGCCGAATTTCAGGGACCGCGTTGGCTGCTTCAGGGACGTTGACTGTGATTCGTACCAATTCCGACCCAGCCTTAGCTAGCTCAGCACACTGTTCTGCGGTGGCCGCTGCATCGGCTGTGTCGGTCATCGTCATCGACTGCACGACCACCGGCGCACCGCCCCCAATCTGAACATTGCCGACTCTTACCCCGACCGTTCGGTGCATCTTCAACTTAGCCACCACTCCGATAATAGCATCTGGGTTGACGTCCAGATTTGTTTACCAATCACCCCCACCACTCTACTTCTTTGGTGTGGTCAGGAATGACGTTCACTAGAGACCGGTGTTGTCATAGGGTGTGTGAAGTGTCGAGTTCACGTTTCACGTCTATCGAAATAGCGGCGCTTAACTCACCAGATATAACTTCAGAACGAAGCAGGTGAGTGACCTTGTAGTTCACTCCGGTGGGGTCCGCGGTGGTGCTGGTGCAGGCACGTCATCTCTCACGAGATTCAATTCCTTGATATCCGGATCCCAGTGGAGATCGCCGAGTAAGTGTTCCACGAAATACTCTGCACGTAACCAGAACCAGTAGTCTCCCATGTCTCCATAGCTATGGCGTTGGCCTGGAAACATGAAGAAGTCGAAGCGTTTATTAGCCCTGATCAACGCTTCTGCCATTCTCAACGTCCCTACTGGGTGGACGTTGTTGTCGATGTCACCCGTTGTGAGTAATAGATGCCCCTGCAGGTTTTGTGCAAGGTCCGAGTTCTTGTCGATGTCATACTCAAAACTCACCTCACCATCTTCACTCAAGACTTCTTTGATGCCGTGATGTTTCTCTGACCAAAAGCTGTTGTAGACATCATTGTTGTGATTACCAGATGACGACACGGCGACCTTGAACAAGTCAGGGTAGACGAGCATAGCGGCTGTCGACATGAATCCTCCACCTGAATGTCCATAAATACCCACGCGGTCTTGGTCAATGAACTCGTGTCGGTCTACCAGTTGTTCAATCGCGACTTTCTTGTCGGCGAGGCCATAGTCACGAAGGTCCCCGTAGCCATAGTTGTGGTACCACTTCGAGCGAGCCGGGTGCCCCCCCCGGTTGCCCACGGTGACCACTATGAAGCCGAACTGTGAAAGTGCTGTTTCGTAGCGGTTAGTTGAAAATGACTTTGACACCGATTCCGTCTGGGGTCCAGGATAAACATATTCAATAATCGGATATTTTTTCGTTGGATCGAAATCAAACGGTTTATACATGACGCCGTACAAGTCGGTGATGCGGTCCTCAGCCTTGACACTGTAGGGTTCGGGAAACTCGTATCCAGCAGCCATGAGCTGTGAGAAGTCAGCCTCTTCTAGGTCCAGGACCCTCTTCCCGTCGACGCTAACGAGTGCTGTGCTGGGACGCGTATTTACTCGCGAGTAGTTGTCGACAAAGAATCGATTTGACTCGCCAATATAGACTCGGTGGTCGAAGTTTCCAGGGTAAAGTAGCTCGACTCCAGTGCCGTCAAGGTTTACTCGGTACAGGTGCTGATAGTACGGATCCTCCTCGGGCTGGCGGGCGTTTGCCATGACGTAGGCAACACCCGCAGCCTCGTCAATGCCGACGATTCGTCGGACGGACCAAGCACCCTCGGTTAATTGACGCTTGGGCATACCATCTTGACCATAGCGGTACAAATGTGCCCAGCCATCGCGTTCTGACCACCAGAGTAAGTCGCCGGATGCCAGCCGCTCGAGCGGTTGAGTTTCCACGTAGGTATTAAGTTCCTCTTCGAACAGAACGCGTACCTCTCCCGTAACGGTGTCAGCGACGCAAACTTCGACCTTGTGTCGGTCTCGACTTTGACGCCAGAAGTGCAATTCACTCGACGCATCCGATAACCAGAGATCACGCTCTGGCTCATCGCTGTCGGGATATTCGAACCTCCGATCGTTCCAGATGCCGACCTGCTGGTCCTTGAACCTGTCGGCGCCCACTGTAATCATCCGCTTCAATTCAAGGTCATAAATCCGAATTTCACGCTGCGCGATCTTCTCTTCCCCGGCCATGTCGTATTTATATGTTTCGAGTTCTGGGCGTCTGTTTCCCACGGAGTGGATTACCCATAGGTCGCCTGTCTGGCGCTGGTCGAGCCGAACGATCGCAAAGTACCGAGAGTCATGGGCCCACGAGATGCTAGCGTGCTTGCGCTTCTCCCTGTTCTTCGCCTTCTCCGTATCAGTATCACCACGATCACGATCGGCGTAGCTGTAATGTTCTTCTCCATCTGTTGAGAGTTGAGTTTCACTTACCTCAACGCCTTCTTCAGCTTCGTTGGCTTCGTCCTCGTCCTTCCCGCGTCGAGCCTCAAGAATTTGTTGGTAGGCCTCACCGGTCATCGCGTACAAATTGTGGTTTCGTGCAAACACAACCGTGTTGCCATCAGGTGATACGCTAGCCCACGCTGGATGGTTGTCAGGGCCCTCCCAGTTCTCGAGCTGCCGAAGTGTTCTGGTAGTCACGTCGTACTCGAAGTGGAAGACCCGCTTCTTGCTGGCCTTGACTCCGTTGCTATCGTTCTGATCTTCTTGGTCCTGCTCTTCCTCGGTTCGGTTCCCAACCTCATCACGCTCTTCATCCTGTGACGATTGAACCTCAAACTGGAGTGTGTCTTGGTCAATAAATCTGATTCCCCGAATCGGCAAGTGTTGTCCGTCCCAAGGGTCCTTCGTTAGCCTGGTTAATTCAGCAGCAATTCGGTCGTTGTCGAAGACGGCTGTTTTAGTGCCTTGTGCTGGGTCGACCAAATAGAATGACTTGCCGTTTGAGGTTTCCCACTCATACCAGAACCGGTCACTCCCCTCGATCCAATGAGGCGTGACCGTGGTGCTGTAAATAAGCCTGTTTAATTTGTAAGGAGCAAAACGGGCTGCTAGTTGGTAGTTTGCGGTGGCCACACGGTTGTCTTCTTGGCCAATCAGAGGCGTCGTGGTGAGACTCAACGTGAGAAGGAAGCAAAACCACGCATGACGTGTCATAGTGTCCTCTTAGTTTAAAGAAGGTGAAGCGATCGCTCCGAAAATAGGCTTGACAGTCGAGACGAGCGTGCTGTGGTGAGATCTTTTTGTCACGGATGGTGTGGAATTATAACTCTACATCGGTGGCTGACCGGTAGTTACACACGGGGCGGTTTGTGAAGAGGGGTGTCACCATCGAACCGAAACCGTTGACACGCAGTGGGACTCCGGCTTCAGAGGCCACCTCAGCCAGTCCCTCGGCAAGCTGATCACCTAACTTGGCCAGTTGGTGATACAGCCGTTCCGACAACCTTGAAAGTGTCTAGGTTCCAGCAGTCATCGCCAGCGGATTACCCGATAAGGTGCCCGCCTGATATACAGGCCCATCGGACGCGATATGGGTCATGAGATCTTCGCGGCCACCATAGGCGCCAACTGGTAATCCGCCCCCGATGATCTTTCCGAGGCAAGTTAGGTCAGGCTTGACGCCAAAGATGGTCTGGGCACCACCTAATGCCACTCGGAAACCAGAGATAACCTCGTCAAAGATGAGTAGAACTCCACTTTGGTCGCACAAGAATCATCCGCTAGCTTACGGTGAGGTGGGTGCGTAATAGCCGAGCTTTGTTCTCGCGGTTGTACCTGGTCGGTTTGTCTGCACGATGATCTGGCGCCACCCTCCGTCATGAACAGGATTCTTAGAAGCGTAGCCGATGGTGTACTGACTTGAGAGCTCATCCGCGATTTGACTGTAAATACTGGTTAGTTCACTGATTGAATCAGGGAAAAACGCCCGTCCTCCAGTTTCTCGAGACAATTGTCGAAGCACGTACCCCGCCTCCTGGAATCCCCGGCCTCTGCTGTTCTCCTGTGTGCGGAGTCCAATGGCGTATGTTGCCGTCTCCGAACGTTTTGCCAGTTCCAGCACCTCGTCGAATGCCACTAGGCTAGAGGTGTCCTCGCCATCAGACAAGACAACGATCGACTGCCGACGAATCTCATCGGGTGTTCGTGCGCGCACCTTACTCAGTTCCTTGAGTGAAATATATACAGCGTTATGTAGCGAGGTTGAGCCACCAGCGGCGGTACGTCGGATCGCACGCTCGAGGCGTGCTCCGTCATTCGTAAAGTCCTCGAGGATATTGACGCGACTGTCAAAATCGATGACAGATGCAAGATCCTGCGGGCGGAGTCGATATGCAAACCCAATAGCAGCCTCTTGGGCCGTCTGCATCCGACGCTCCATACTGGCGCTGGTGTCGATGAGGAGCGCGAGCGCGATCGGGAGTTGTGATCGTGTGAAGAAGTTAAGTTCTTGCAGTATTCGATCCTCGTAAACTGCGAAATCATCCTGTTCGAGGTTGGTAACATAACGACCGGAGGCATCGGTAACCGTGACGGTTACCGACACAATATCCACACCAGTTCTGAAGGACGGTACTTGAGACTGGGCCGACAGCGTCTGTATTTCTGGAGGCTCTGCACTCGCTGCTACTAGAACTACCACCGCTAGTAAGAGTGTGAGATCACGTCGACGGCGATGTCGAGTCATTGCAATGGTCCCACGGACCGGCCTCGGACAGTCAACGAAGGGAGGGTTGTTGACAGCGCGATCTCTTCAGGCGGTACCAACGTGTCTGGGCGGGCATAGACCAGCAAGTACTGTGACAGAAGTTCTTCCGCTATCTCGTTTAGGGCCTCACGAAAGAATTGTCCCCGCAACAAGTCAATTCGGCGCCCCCCGGTCCGTTCTGTGCCTCGGTCGAGCACCATGTCTCGGTATCGTGAGCCTGTGTCGAATGAAGCACCATCCGTCGTCATCACCACGGTATGGAATGTTGCGCCAGCACTCTCTATAAGGCGGAGCACGGCTTGATAGGGGCGGTTGCTGTATTCAATACCTGCGGCTGTTACCGCGACGATTACCGGGCGCGTTGCCTCGCGTCTCTCCAGTCCTTGGGCGGCGCTGTAGATCGCATCAAGCAAAAGTGAGCCGCTGCTAGGCCGCGGGAATATCCTACCCACGGCCTGCTGTAGCTCAGTGGCGTCCCACGTGTAGTCTTTGACGATGGTGGGCCGATCCCCGAACGTGATCACCGCCACCTGATGATCTCCGGAAATCTGTTTAACGAACTCGCCGAGGCCATCACGAAGATCGCGAAGATATGGAGCGGCCGCGGAACTGTTGTCGACAAGCAGGGCCACCTGCATTGGTTCGGTAGCTCGTTGCACCCGGAGCACTTCACGGAGGATGCCGTCCTCACGCACAACAAAGTCGCTAACTGTGAGGTCAACGACTGGGTGGTCGTTTTCGTCTTGTACGCTGACATACATGCGCTGTTCCTGCGCTTGGGTCGCTTCGGAAAGCACAGAAACGGCGAAGCCAACGGTGAACACGGCACCTACAATGACAAAACGAATCATTAATCGGGCATTCATGAACTTGTCCTAGGTCAGTTTGACTGCGTCAATTGAGCGACGGTCATCTCGGCAGTATAGGTCTCGCGGTTTCACAAGGTCAAGGTCGACGAACGGGCGAAACTCCTTGGAAAAGAAGAGGTTGTCGAGATCGCTCACGGACCCCTGTTCGGCCCCTGTTTCTTGACACCCCCAAGTACGCATGCTATAAACAGCGGGTTTTACTCGGCGCAGTTTTCGTGTTTCTTTGTGGCTAACCGGAGTTGCGTTTGAGTGTCCCGTAGTGCAATCGTGTCGTGCGAAACTCCATTAGATCATTCGATAGTTGTGGTCTGGTCGGGTAGAGTCGACTGAGTTAGTACTAGGTATCAGACTCTCCGACCTAGCTAGGTTCGTCTAAGGGCATCATGCTCGAAGCCTACATTCCGATTCTCCTCTTCGTCCTCGTCGCCATTGGCTTTGCGATTTTTACCCTGCTTCTTTCTGGTTTGTTGCATCCCGAGCGACATAGCAAGGTGAAGCTCGAGCCCTACGAGTGCGGGATTGAGCCTGAGACTGACGCACGAGACCGGTACAGTATCCGCTTTTACCTCGTGGCAATGTTGTTCGTCATCTTTGATGTGGAGACCGTCTTCATGTTCCCGTGGGCGGTGATGATGGATGAGTTGGCCCTGTTCGGGCTAATCGAGATGATCGTGTTTCTGTTCATTCTCGTCGTGGGTTATGTCTACGCCTGGCGTAAGGGTGCGTTGGAGTGGGTGTAGCGGCCTGAACACAGAGGATTTGATGTCTGACGAATCAAAGTCAGAAAAACCAACCAACCCGCCGCCATCGGCTGGGCCCCAAAAGGTTTCACCGGTGCCGTCGACCTCGACCCCGAAGCCTGAGCCTAAGGCTCCGCCTGCCGCGCCGACGGGTCCCGCGGATCCAGCACCTCCCGAGGATGTAAGCGAGCCAGACTTTTTGACCCAACTCCGTACCGCTCACGGAACTGCTATTCAGAAAGTGAGCTACTGGGTGGGCGACTGGTCTGTGATTGTATCTTTGTCTTCTCTTCTCGATGTAGTTAAGTATCTGCGCGACGCGCCTGACGCTGCATTTGACTATTGTTCGGATGTAACAGCAACAGACTGGCCGCCGCGAGACCAGCGGTTTGATGTCATTTACTGCCTGTACTCAACACGACATCGTCATCGGGTGCGAATCAAAGTGCACGCTGCTGAGGATGAGCCTGTGCCCTCGGTGACGGACATCTGGCCTGCGGCTAACTGGCTGGAGCGGGAAGTCTACGACTTGTTTGGCGTGAATTTCGTCGGGCATCCGGACCGACGTCGCCTGTTGATGCCTGATGAGTGGCAGGGGCACCCTCAGCGTAAGGACTACCCCCTTGAAGGCCCTGGTGAATTACTTATGGAGAATCCTCAGGACTGGTTACGTCTGAAAAATATACGTGATGAGGCGGAGATCGAGTGACGTCTAAAGTTCTGGACTGGATGATTGGGAGGGCACCTCAGTAATGAAGATTGAGGCTCCCCGTCCGATGTTTGACACAAGTGAGATGGTCCTAAACATGGGGCCACAGCACCCCAGTACACACGGCGTGCTTCGGATCGTGCTCCGCCTTGATGGTGAGCGCGTAGTTGATGCGGACGTTGTTGTCGGGTACCTCCACCGCGGGATTGAAAAACTTTGCGAGAATCGTGACTGGTCGCAGATCATCCTGCTGACCGATCGTATGGACTACGTGGCTGCAGCTTCTAGCAATCTTGGTTATTGCGAGACGGTGGAGAAGCTGATGTCGGTCGAGGTTCCACGTCGCGCACAATATATCCGGACGATCTTAGGGGAGCTCCAGCGGATTGCCAGTCACTGCCTATGGCTTGGAACCCACGCCATGGACATCGGCGCCATGACAGTTTTTCTCTACGCCTTCCGCGAGCGTGAGCTGATCCTCGACCTGTTCGAGGAGTACTGCGGAGCGCGACTGACGTATAACGCGACGCGTATCGGGGGACTGCCCCTCGACATACCGCCAGGTTGGGACAAGAAGGTTCGTGAGTTCTGCGACATCATGGACTCCAAGCTTGGCGAGTACGAGACACTACTCACACACAATCGAATCTGGCTAGAACGCACGAAGGGCATTGGTGTAATTGACGGACCCGAGGCAATCGCAATGGGTCTTTGTGGACCCACGCTGCGCGGGTCTGGTGTTCCTCGTGACGTCCGTAAGGATGAGCCGTACGCAGCCTATGATGAATTTGATTTCGAAGTGCCTATTGGGACTGAGGGGGATACCTACGATCGCTACCTCGTCCGACTCGAAGAGTTTAGGCAGTCGCTTCGCATCATCCGACAGGCCGTAGATGGGTTGCCCGAGGGGCCCATAGTTGGCAAGGTGCCTAGGCTTATCAAGCCACCAGCGGGGGAGACCTACCACGCTGTCGAGTCGCCCAAAGGCGAAATAGGTTTCTTCATTGCTAGTGATGGGCGATCGACGAATCCCTATCGATTCCGTGTGCGCCCGCCCTCGTTCTGTAATCTGCAAGGTCTACGTCGTCTCATCCGAGGACACTTGGTAGCTGACGTTGTGGCTCTAATTGGGTCCATAGATATCGTTCTGGGAGAGGTGGACCGCTGAAATCATGGTCGACACATTAGTGGTCCCGCTTCTCAAGATCGTCATTCTGCTAAATGCAGTGCTTATAGCTGTTACCTATATGGTTCTGCTCGAGCGAAAGGTGATCGCCTGGGTCCAGTCGCGGCTAGGCCCGATGCGCGTGGGTCCGTACGGCGCCTTGCAACCGATCGCTGATGCCGTCAAGTTGATGACGAAGGAAGATATTACGCCCACACGTGCGGACCGCTGGGTCTTTACCGCGTCACCGATCATTGTGATGGTGCCGGCTCTCATCGTCTTCGCGGTTATTCCCTTCGGCCCAGAGGTAGAGCTCTTTGGTCGGTCTGTGCCGCTTTACATTACCGACGTCAATGTCGGTTTGCTGTATATCGTGTCAGTTGCTTCGTTGGGCGTCTACGGCATCATCCTCGCGGGTTGGGCGTCGAACAGTAAGTATCCGCTATTGTCGAGCCTTCGTGCGTCAGCACAACTTATCAGTTACGAAGTTGCTGTGACGATGACGCTAGTCAGCATGATTCTGATGGCTGGTACACTTAGCATGGTCGGCATTGTTGAGTCGCAGCGCGAGGCTGGGCTGTGGTTTGCGTTCGTACAACCGGTAGCATTCGTCATCTTCTTCATCGGTGGTCTTGCAGAAACCAATCGCGCGCCATTTGACATGCCGGAAGCTGAACAGGAACTGACTGGCGGTTTCCACACTGAGTACAGTGGTATGCGGTTCGCACTGTTTTTCCTTGCTGAGTATGCAAACATGATCGTCATCTCGTGTGTGGCGGTCACACTCTTTTTGGGTGGGTGGCTCAGGCCGTTTCCCAGTGTGGAGGCGCTCAGCTTCCTTGACTTGGTACCATCGTGGATCTGGTTCTTGTTTAAGACCTTCGTATTCCTCTACATTTTTCTCTGGATTCGGGCAACCTTGCCCCGTTACCGCTACGACCAGTTGATGCGGCTAGGCTGGAAGGTGCTTATCCCCATCGCAATCGGAAACGTTGTGGTGACGGGCATAGCGAAGGTGCTGTTGTAGGCGGTGTAGTGATATGGGCGAAGCGGTCATTTTTTATGTTTTGTCGGCCTTGATTTTGGGTTTCGCAGTGCTGGTTATCAGTACCCGAAACACTGTTCACAGCGTGCTGTTTCTGGTTATGAACTTTCTCCTCGTTGCGATGTTATACGTCATGTTGGGCGCGGAGTTCTTGGCAGTCATTCAAGTCTTGGTCTACGCCGGCGGCATCGTCGTGCTGTATTTGTTTGTTGTTATGCTCGTGAATCTGAAGCGGCCTCCCGAGGTTCATCAAGACCCGCGCAGACAGGCACGGCTTGGATTGGCTGTGGCGGGTGCCGTGCTGGCCGAACTCGTAGCCATAATCGTGTACACCTCCACCAGCCCTGCCGCACCTGCCGTCGCCGCTGCGGGACAGACGGTCGAGGGCGGCAATGTCGAGCAGGTTGGTTGGTTGCTCTACACGGACTATCTGATTCCATTTGAGGTTGCGTCGATACTGCTGCTTGTCGCGATGGTTGGTGCGATCGTGCTGGCAAAGCGGGAATTGTAAAGGGATAAAACGTCGTGCTCGAAATCACTCCAGCGCATTACATGGTACTTTCATCAGCCCTTTTTATGATTGGGGTGATTGGCGTGATGGTGCGTCGTAACATCATCATTATCTTTATGTCGATCGAGCTGATGTTGAACGCGGTTAACGTCAACCTAGCGGCCTTTTCGCAGCAATGGCAGCATGTGATGGGGCAGGTATTTGCCATTTTTGTTATCGCGGTGGCAGCTGCCGAAGCGGCAGTTGGCTTGGGGATTATTCTGGCTTTCTACCGTAATAAGGAAACGGTGAACATTGACGAAATGAACGTGATGCGCTGGTAACATCACGTAATGGTGTAAGAACCTCTTATGGAAATTATCTGGCTGATTCCCTTGCTACCTGGCATCGGCGCTGCGGTGACTGGTCTACTTGGGATTCGGTTCTTCTCTAAGGCCCAAACCGCACTTGTTGCATGCACCTCGATGGCATTGGCGGCGCTTCTGTCGATTTATGCCTTTGTCCAGTTACTTGCATTGCCTGCGGAGGCCCGTGTCTATTTTGTCGTCGTGGCCCCGTGGATTCCGGCCATTCCCTTGGAGACCGCTGGTGGGATCGGGGAATTCGCTGTGGACTGGGGTTTCCGGTTGGATCCTTTGTCAGGCATGATGATCCTAATCGTTAGCGGCATTGGCCTTCTGATCCACTTGTACTCGACGTCATACATGCATGGAGAATCGGCGGCAGGCTACGCGAGGTTTTTCTGTTATCTGAATCTATTTTGCTTCTTTATGTTGACACTGGTGTTGGGTTCCAACTTCCTTGTCATGTTCGTCGGGTGGGAGGGCGTGGGTCTTTGTTCCTATCTGTTGATCGGATTCTGGTACCACAAACAGAGTGCGACCGACGCGGGGAAAAAGGCTTTTCTCGTGAATCGGATCGGAGACTGGGGCTTCGTCCTGGGTATTTTTCTTGTGTTTTTTACGTTCGGAACCATTGATTTTGAAGAGGTGATGGTATCCGCTGCGGCAATGCCGATTGAGGCCGCGGGGTTTGGTGTTATCTCGCTCATTTGTCTTTTGTTATTTATCGGGGCGACCGGGAAGAGTGCCCAGATTCCACTGTATGTTTGGTTGCCAGATGCCATGGAGGGGCCGACGCCAGTGTCGGCACTTATTCACGCCGCGACAATGGTCACGGCTGGTGTCTACATGGTGTGCCGCACTGCTACGCTCTTTACGCACGCACCCATGGTGATGACGGGCGTGGCGATAATCGGTGCACTCACCGCTTTGATGGCGGCGTCAATCGGCTTGTTGCAGACTGATATCAAGCGTGTACTTGCTTACTCGACAGTGTCACAATTGGGCTATATGTTTCTCGCAACTGGGGTGGGTGCGTTTGGGGCTGCGGCGTTTCACCTGATGACGCATGCATTCTTCAAGGCGCTGCTTTTCCTGGGAAGTGGCTCGGTTATCCACGCGATGGATGAAGAGCAGGACATGCGAGCCATGGGCGGGCTGAAACTGTATATGCCGGTCACATTTGTCACTATGTTGGTCGGGACGCTAGCGATTGCTGGCATTCCGCCGTTCGCGGGATTTTTTAGCAAGGACGAAATCCTCTTCCAGACCTTTTTACATAACCGGGCGCTATGGGTGATAGCAGTCTTGACTGCAGGGATGACCTCTTTCTATATGTTCCGGCTGATGGCAATGACGTTTTACGGTAAGTATCGGGGTCCGGCTTGGAAATCGGCCGCTGTGGTCCACGAAGGGGCTGACCATCACGGTGCTGATGCTGGGGAAGATGCCAACGATGGCCACGGATCTTGGCACGGTCCACACGAATCTCCGGCTCCAATGACCGGAACGCTGATGGCCTTGGCGATCGGCGCGATAGTGGCTGGTTTCGTGGGAATACCGGCGGCACTTGGCGGCAGTAATGCGATCGAGCATTTTTTGGAGCCGAGTTTTGTAGTTAGTGCCGATCATGAGGTCGGTGAAGCCAGTGGTGTTGCTCTGGCGGGAGCGGGGGCAGAACACGAGGTCTCACATGCGGTGGAATTGGGTCTGATGATTCTCTCGATTTTTGTCGCGCTCGGTGGTTTGGCGCTAGCCCATCGCCTGTACCTCAAGCAGCCAGAATTAGCTGGAGCGTGGAAGGCGCGATGGGCGGGAGTTCACCAACTGTTGTTCAACAAGTATTACGTGGACGAAATGTACCAGGGTACTGTTGTGCGTGGCACGATGTCTGGCGGCCGAGGACTCTGGCGTTTCGATGGTCGCGTGGTGGACGGTGCCGTCAATGGGAGTAGCTGGCTTACACTTGTGTCCTCCTGGTGTTCGGGATTGTTTGATCGTTACGTTGTCGATGGTGCGGTAAATCTTGTGGGCTGGTCGGCTTCAGAATCGAGCTTCAGTCTTCGTCGTATTCAGACTGGATTGATTCAGAACTATGCGCTGACCATGCTAATTGGGGTGTTCGTGTTCGTGAGTTTGTATCTATTGGTTGGTTGACGGGGTGTAATCGTACCGGCCTTTTGCCGGTAGGCGTCCCCACGTGGTTGCTTTATGAGTAACGTAGCTGAATTTCCTCTGTTATCACTAATCTTGTTCACGCCGCTGGCCGGCGCCATTGTCCTGCTATTCGTGAATCACCAGAGCACAGAAAAAATCAGGTGGATAGCGAACATCGTTGCGGGAATTGGTTTCCTCGTATCACTGCCTCTCTGGTTTTGGTACGAACCTAGGGGCACTCAATGGCAATTCGTAGAGCGCCTGTCTTGGATCCCATCAATTGGGGCCGATTATTTTTTGGGCGTTGATGGATTCAGCGCGCTGCTCGTACTGCTCGCGACGATGATGGGGTCGATTGCGATTCTGTCTTCGTGGACAGCGATTACCGAACGCGTGAAGGAGTACTACGTCTTTTTGTTACTGCTTCAAACAGGAATGATCGGTGCTTTTGTCGCACTTGACGCCCTCCTATTTTTTCTGTTCTGGGAGGTTATGTTGGTTCCGATGTACTTTCTCATCGGAATTTGGGGTAGCGACCGCCGGCTGTATAGCGCGATTAAGTTTTTCCTGTACACCCTTGTGGGTAGCGTTGTAATGCTACTTGGCCTTCTCGCAATCTATTTTGAGCACCAGGCGATTACCGGCATCTACAGTTTCGATATTACGCGTTTCCACGGATTGGACCTTCCTGTCGATCTGCAATGGTGGGTGTTTCTTGCACTCTTCTTGGGTTTTGCCGTCAAGGTGCCAATGTTTCCGTTTCACACCTGGCTTCCGGATGCACACACTGACGCGCCGACAGCCGGCTCAGTAATTCTGGCGGCCGTACTGTTAAAAATGGGCACTTACGGGTTTATTCGCTTCAGTTTGCCGATTCTGCCCGAGGCAACTGCAACGTTCGTGCCGATGGTCGTCACGCTGTCGATCATTGGGATTATCTATGGCGCACTTGTTGCTTTGGCGCAACGTGATTGGAAGCGATTGGTTGCGTATTCTTCGGTGAGCCACATGGGGCTGGTGATGCTTGGAATGTTTGCGTTGACGCCTGTCGGCATCACCGGGAGCATCGTTCAGCAACTCAACCACGGTATTTCAACTGGCGCGCTTTTCCTGATCGTTGGCATCGTCTATGAACGACGACACACGCGGGAGATCGCCGAGTACGGCGGGCTATCAAAAGTGATGCCGGTTTATGCCGTGATTTTTCTAATCATGACCTTGTCATCGATCGGACTGCCAACATTGAACGGTTTTATCGGAGAGATTCTGATTTTGCAGGGTGTTTTCGTGGTCAACAAGATGTGGGCAGCCGTGGCGGCAACCGGCATCGTACTGGGTGCAGCCTACATGCTCTGGCTGTACCAACGCACGATGTTCGGTACTATTGAAAATCCGAAGAACAAATCGCTGCCCGATCTAAACGCGCGCGAGGTGGCTACCTTTGTGCCTTTGATCGTGCTCGCGTTTTGGATCGGTCTGTATCCGGCCCCGTTCCTGAATCGCCTCGAATCGTCCGTGACGTATGTCATGTCACACGTCAACTCGACTTACGCGCCTCAAAATGTTAAGGCTGCTGTCGAGATGCAGGTGAGAGGTCAGTAGACGATGCCACCTGGGTTCTCTGCGGCGGATTTCTATTACATCCTGCCCGAGTTGGTGCTTGCGGGCGGTGCGCTGTTGGTCCTCGTGGTCGACGTTGTAACATCTCGGCAGCAGCGGCCGTTGCTGGGATGGGTAACGATCGGCGTTCTTCTGGCGACTACGCTGACACTCTTGCCGTTCAGTGATGTCGATGTTCTTGCGTCTCGTGGTCTCCTTGCTATTGACGGATTCGCGTTCTTCTTCAAGCTTGTCTTCTTACTGACTGCGCTCGTAACCGTCTTGATGTCGTCGTCGTATCTTGAGGTCGAGGGGTTGCGCGCTGGGGAATACTATTTCCTAATTCTCTGCGCCACGCTCGGCATGATGTTTATGGCGAGTGGCATTGATCTCGTCACGATTTTCATCGGTCTTGAGACGATGGCCGTGGCCTTCTACATCCTGACTGGGTTTCTCAAGCCGAACCGCCGGTCTAACGAGGCTGCCGTAAAGTATTTTCTACTCGGAGCGTTTTCACTGGGGATCTTGCTGTACGGCATGTCAATGCTCTATGGCCTATCGGGAACGACCAACCTCCGTGCATTGGCCACGGTGGTGGCAACCGGGGAATCTCGCCCCTTGTTAATTGTTGCGGTTGTGCTGGTTGTGTCCGGCATCGGATTCAAAATCGCTGCAGTCCCGTTCCACATGTGGGCCCCTGATGTCTATGAAGGTGCACCGACGCCGGTTACCGCATTTCTGTCCGTTGGGTCGAAGGCTGCGTCCTTTGCGATGTTACTGCGGATATTCATGGAGGGTTTACCATTTTTGGCTGAGGTGTGGCAGCCGATGTTTTGGGTGCTCGCAGTTGTCACGATGACGTTCGGTAACCTGGCAGCCTTGACGCAGAGCAACATTAAACGGATGTTGGCATACTCCTCAATCGCGCACGCAGGATACATCTTGATCGGAGTGGTGGCGAATTCGTCGCGTGGTGTCACTGCGTTGATGATCTATTTGATGTTGTATGTCTTTATGCAGCTAGGAGCATTCGCTGTGGTCGTGATGCTTCGTCGCCGTGACGTCGTGGGCGACGAGTTGAAGGATTTGAGCGGACTGTATTTTCGATATCCGGTGGCGGCCTGTGCGATGCTGTTCTTCATGCTATCGCTCGGCGGTATTCCGCCGACGGCTGGCTTCATGGGAAAGTTCTGGCTTTTTAGTGCGGCAATCGAGTCGGGTTACATCTGGCTCGCCGTTATCGGTGTAATCAACAGTGCCATCTCGCTCTACTACTACGTTCGGGTCGTCGTGTTCATGTGGCTGAGGGAAGAGACCCTAGGTTCGCCAATCGTTGCAAGTCCGGCCATGGCTCTGGCTCTGACCGTTGCACTAGTTGGTGCTGTTATTTTTGGGGTATATCCTGGTCCGCTGTTCGAGCTTGCCGAGTCCTCGGCACAGTCACTCGGGGGTGTGATTACCGGGATGGGTGTGTCCTCTTTTTAATCTGAATCGGCGCATCTGTCGTAGTCGCACGGGTGTCAGTACATGTGGCGTTTCGGTGAATCTCAGGGGCGCACTATTCGCACAGTCGGCGCACTAAGTGCCGTGGGGCTGTCATTCGTTCTGGCGGTTGTCATGGGGGCCGGCGCTGGCTACGTGGTGGATCGCTGGCTCGGCTCGTCTCCTTGGGGATTCCTGTTGTTCTTTTTTCTGGGTGTCGCTGCTGGTGTCCTCAACGTGATCAGGGTATCCACCGCTTACTTACGTGACGATGAGGGAGCACGATCCGAGTCTCCGCAGGATTGAACGCAATTCCGTGGCCGCCTGTGGACTCTTCGCGGTTGCTGCGTGGATTGTATCGGAACAGGTCGCATCAGCGGTTGGAGTAATGGTGGGCACCAGTCTCGTGGCGTTTAGCTACTGGATGATCAAAGGTAGCGTCAGCCGGTTAGGAACGTCACCAGCAGGCCGCCCGATGGCGATCGGGTGGTTCGTGGTGCGTATTCTTGGTCGATACGCTTTACTCGCTGGAATAGCGTACGTTACGATTGCGCGTTTGCACCTGCCCCCACTGGCTTTACTGGCTGGGGTATCGGCGATCGTGGTGGGTGTGGCGCTCGAAGGTTTTCGGGCGTTGGTCGGACGTCAAGTTCCTTCGTGACTGTCTTGGCTGAGATTTTAAGGTATGGAACAACTCGAACACCCCCTGTGGATCGTTGATACTGCTAACGCCGTGTTCGGGCCATTTATTGCTGCGCTCCTTGGCCTGCTAGGGTTCGACCTGAGTCACGCCGAGCACGTCATTCCGAATTACCTAGTCATCTCCGGGCTTATTGTTTTGGCGGTTATGGTCGGCTGTCTGCTGATCAAATCGCGCTTGAGTGTTGAGCACCCTGGACGCGTTCAACTGCTCCTTGAGGGTGGCCTCAGCGCTCTCTATGGGTTGCTCGAAGATATCGTTGGGCCGAAAGGTCGGCGGTATGCAACGTTGGTCGGAACGGTTGGTCTCTTCATCCTCCTGAGCAACTTATCCGGCCTTGTGCCGGGACTAATGGCCCCCACGAGTAACATTAACGTGACTCTTGGATGTGCTATCACGGTGTTTGTTTACTATCACTTTCACGGTGTGAAGGAACAGGGTGTGGTTGCGTACATCAAGCATTTCGCCGCGCCACCAGGCGCACCGATGTGGATTGCACCGATCTATTTTCCGGTTGAGATCATCAGTCACTGTTCACGAGTGTTGTCGCTATCTGTACGTTTATTTGGGAACGTCTTCGGTGAAGAGTTAGTAATTTTGATCTTGTTCTCGATTGTGCCATTTATTATTCCCTTGCCGATGATGTTGCTCGGCATCGTCACTGGTAGTTTGCAGGCGTTCATTTTTGTCATGCTGACAATGATTTATCTACAGGGTGCCGTGACCGTTGACCACGATCATGACCGGGACCATGATGAGAAAGTTCATGCACGTGGTGACGCGATGGCACCTGCGTCAGCGTAAGGTCTTTTAGTGGAAGAGTTGGTCGACGGGTTGATGTCATTCTTCGATTTAAGGAGGCAGTGGTCGTGAATACACGTGCAGTATGGATTTTAATGATCGGAATAGTGACGGTAGGATTAATTTCGCCGTTGCACGCACAAGAAGCTTCGGTGAGCGCGGATAGTGAATTGGTCAAGTGGTCGATCATTACCGCTGGATTCGCACTGGCAATCGCAGCCGCTTTCGGGACACTGGCTCAAGGGCTTGGTCTGAGCGCTGCGGCTAATGGAATTGCACGAAACCCGTCAGCAGCTCCGGACATTCGATTTTCGCTGATTTTAGGGCTCGTGTTGATTGAGTCGCTAGTTATTTATGTGTTGCTTATCGCCCTGATTTTATTCTTTGTACAGCCGTTCAGTGGATAAGCGGCAAGGTGAGTCGGGCGGGTTGCACGGCTGACCCGTCCGATCCATCTATGCCCTTAAGATTTACACGGATTGAATGGTTGCTTCTCCTCTTGACCCTTATCTGGGGTAGCAACTTCAGCGTCGTTAAAACCGCGATCGAAGAGTTTCCGCCTCTCCCGTTCAATGCTCTCCGGATGGCGCTCGCGTCGGCGATCTTCTTGGGCCTGCTGGCTAGTTCGTCCGCTTCTCGCCCGTGTCGCCGCGATTGGCCTGTCATCATCACCCTGGGTCTTGTAGGGCATTTTCTTTACCAGGTCTGCTTCATGGAGGGTATTTCCCGCACGAGCGTGGCCAATAGTTCACTGATTCTTGGGACAATACCTATTGCTGTTGCCATCCTGATGTGGTGTGGCGGCCGTGAATCTCTCTCGACGACGCACTGGCTCGGAATTGGGCTCTCTCTGGTCGGTGTCTACCTGGTTGTTGGTCAAGGCACTCGAATCAATAGTGCATCCTTGACTGGTGACCTCCTGATGATGGCTGCGGTTTGGTGTTGGGCGGCTTACACGGTCAGCGCTCAATCGATACTTAAAAGGTATTCGCCGTTGACGGTTACGACTTGGTCCATGGCGGTTGGCACCGCATTGTTCGTTCCTTTAGGGCTCCCTGGACTGTTCGTGCTCAATTGGCGTGATATCAGCTTCGGAGCGTGGGCCGGCCTTGTGTATTCTGCGATCTTTGCGTTGTGTGTTTCATACCTCATTTGGTACACGGCAGTTCAGCGTATCGGAAGCGCCCGCACCTCCATCTACTCCAATATGGTACCAGTGGTTGCGATGATCGTGGCTGCAGTGTGGTTGCGGGAGTCGATTAGCACCATGCAGATTGGTGGTGCGGTCAGTATTTTCGCCGGGGTTGCGCTTACTAAGGTCAGGCCGCCGCACGGGTGCTGATAATCCGCGCGAACGATACTCAAACGGGTTGTATTGCGGGATTTCGTGGATCAGTAATTGACAACGTCCTGAATCGCCCGAACGATGTCGGCTGCTTGTGGGAGCACGACTTCTTCAAAGACCGGATTGTAGCCAACGGGGCAGTCGAGTGCCGCGACCCGCTTAACTGGAGCATCCAAGGAATCAAATAGCTCGTCCGCCATACGAGCGACCAACTCGGCGCCGAAGCCGCATGTCAGCTGGTCCTCATGGGCCACGACCACGCGGTTTGTTTGGGCAACTGCCTCGGCGATCCCTTCCCAGTCGTATGGCATGATGGTTCTAAGGTCGAGCACCGACACCGCAATTCCCAATTTCTCAGCTTGCTGAGCGGCAGCGAGCGATCGTTGAACCAAAGCACCCCATGTGATGATCACAACATCGCTCCCCGAACGACGGAGTACGGATTGACCAAACGGCACCATGTGATCAACACCTGGGTAGGCTGCCTTATTGTAGGTCTGTCGGTATAAATGCTTGTGTTCGAGAAATAGTACGGGGTCATCGCACCGGATCGCTGTTCGCAATAAGCCACAGGCATCTGCGGCGTTGGAGGGATACGCGATTCGGAGGCCTGGAAAGTGCGCAAAAATACCCTCACCAGACTGACTGTGATAGATCGAACCACCGCGGAGATAGCCACCAATTGGCACCCGGACGACCATCGGACAGGAGTAAGTGTTATTGGAGCGGTAGCGCAACATCGCCACCTCGTTGCGCAATTGCATTGTTGCTGACCAGATGTAGTCGAAGAACTGAATCTCCACCACGGGCTTAATGCCTCGGATGGCCATGCCCATGGCTCGGCCGACGATGTTGGCCTCAGCCAGTGGTGAGTTGAAGACGCGCTCAGCACCGAATGTTCGTTGCAAGCTTTCTGTGACCTTGAACACTCCGCCCTTGCCCCGCACCTCCGATAGCGTTTCGGGGTGGCTGCTGTCAGCTACGTCTTGACCAAACACCACCATCCGGGAATTCCGAGCCATTTCGTCTTTGAGTGTCTGATTGATAGCCGAGACCATCGTCTTGGGCTCGCCTGACGGCTTTTCCGAGACGTCGAAAGTCTTAGAACAAGGGTCGACATCCGGGGAGTAGATGTAACGTGTGACTGTTTCCGAGACCGGCGAGGGCGCCTTGATCGCACCGTCTGTAGCCGCGGCAATCTCGTCTTCAACTTCACTGTCCAATGCATTTAGTTGATTGTTGGTGGCGACGCTGTTGGCCAGGCAGAACTCTCGAAAGCGTACCAACGGGTCTCGGACTGTCTCGCTATCTCGCTCAGCCTGTGTTTTGTAAACACGTTCGTCGTCAGAGTGCGAGTGTGAATAGGGACGGGTGGTATGCGCATGCACCAGTGCTGGCCCCCGGTGCGCTCGAACGTGGTCCACCGCGTCTTGCGCTGCCCTCCAGCTATCCAGCAGATCAGTACCGTCGGCGCGTGCGATCCGCAGTGAAGGAAAAGATTCAAGGAGTTTCGAAATACTTCCTCCAGGTGTCTGAATGTCAACCGGCACAGAAATCGCGTAACCGTTATCCTGGACTAAAAAGACAACTGGTAACTGCTGCGTGCACGCGGTGTTAAGCGATTCCCAGAATTCCCCCTCGCTTGTCGCACCGTCACCCAACGACACTAGAATCACCTCGTCGGCATGTGCCGACGGCTCTCGTCCATCACGGGTGCCAAGTGTTCGATTGAGCACGCCGCCTTCGGCACACCCGACGCCATGAAGGCACTGCGTGCCGGTCGCGCTCGACGGCGATACGATGTGAAGTAGACGGTCGCTCCAGTGCGAAGGCATCTGCCGACCACCTGAGGACGGATCATCCGACGATCCAACGCTACCTAAGAGCATCTCGGTCGGTGTAACACCGAGTGTCAAACAAAGAGCCCTGTCGCGATAGTACGGAAAAATCCAGTCGTAGCCGGGCCGGAGTGAAAAACCGATGGCGACTTGAATGGCCTCATGGCCAGCGGCACTGATCTGAAAGTAGGCGATACTTTGGTTCTTGAGTTGAATCTCCTTGTCGTCCAAGCGTCTCGACAATCGCATCGTGCGGTAGGCGCGAAGTAGTTGCTCTTGAGAAAGTTCAACGGTCTCGCGCCGGGGTGGGGTTGCTGCAGTGCGAGTCGAACTAGACGGAGTTTGCCCTTTAAAGCTCATTGACTATTTAGACCCGTTGAGACAGACCGTTTTTGGGGCCCGGAATCGCCTGACGACACCCACTGTCTGAGGCCATCTTCAGGCTGAACCGCGACATTATAGCACCGGATTCCGCTGATCAAATCTCGAGATTAACGAATGTAAATAGCTTAAAATGAGTGAGTTATGGTTATGACTACAAGGAGTGTCATCCAGTGAGTAGGGCCAGAGTGCATTGCTGGGATGACATTGCTCCGGAGAAAGTAACAGAGATGATGTCGCGCAAAATCGTTACTGGTGAACGCTCGCTGGTCGCGCAGGTTTATCTCAAGAAGGGCGCTCTCGTGCCGATGCACGCACATCCGAGCGAACAGTTAACTTATGTGCTAGAGGGTAGCCTTCGGATGATGGTGGCGGGGGAGGAGTCGATCGTGCGAGCGGGAGAGATCATTCACATCCCGTCGGACGTGTCGCACCAAGCTGAAGCGTTGGTTGACACGTTGGAACTCGACCTGTTCAGTCCGGTGCGGGAAGACTGGCTGGCGGCTGACTCTTCTCCGGGTCGCTGATTCAACTCTAGACCTCCATTAGTGAATTCGACGATCCCAGTCATCCTGACGTCCACCCGGGTGGACGCCGAACCGACTGCGCAGCCGGCGCATTTTCCACTTAATATACTGATACTTGATCTCGCCGATGAAACCACTTATCCCACCTTTTAAATACAAGTATCCAACTACTAAGCCGCCCAGGTGTGACGTGTGAGAAGTACCGCCACCCGTGTTGCCCACGTACAGAAAAGAGATCGCACCCAAAATCATGACGAAGTACTTTAATCGAATCGGGAACAGAAAATATACGAAGATGAGACGGTCGGGATAGTTGAGCGCTGACGCAAGCAATAAGCCATAGATCGCGCCGGATGCTCCGATTGTAGTACTCCCAGGGTGAACGAACGCAATCGATGGGAGGGCGGCGACGAGTGTTGTTACTGCAGCACCTAATCCCGTGATGAAGTAGTACTTGAGAAATCTTTCACTACCCCACAGCCGCTCCAGTTCAACACCGAACATCCAGAGCACCAGCATGTTGAAGAATATATGGGAGAGACCTGCGTGCAAGAATAGGTAGGTGATTGGCTGCCACAGCCAGAAATACTCGAAAACGGCAACAGGCGTAAGACCAAAGAAAGTGACTAAATCTGGGGCCAGAGTGGTCATGACGAACGCCACAACGTTCGCCCAGATGATTACCTTGATGGCGGGCGATATGCCTCCAGGCCCGAAGGAGTAGCTACTTGGCGCGTAACGGTATCGATACATCATCGGGGTGTTCCTGGAGTAGTGTCGACGCGTGCCTTGTGGGTCGGAGCCATCGTACCATAGGCCACACGCGTTACTTAGATACGGGTCTAGCGGGCATTGAGTCGGGTGAGAAGCCAACGACGCACATCGTCGAATTCCTCGATTCTTAACGCTCGTGCCGCAGTGGCCAATACGATGAGGCCAGCACTAATTGCAGTGCCGAGGCGGGTCGCCTGATGCCAGACCCCTAGTCCCGGCCATGTAGTTGCCAACCATTGTTCCGTTCCGAATGCTGCCCAGGCCATTAATGCAGAGGCCACACTAATCTTAACGAATGCCATCGCGATCCGAGGGCCCTCCAATCCACCGAGCCGGCGCTGCAGCAGGTAGAGTAGGGCTGCAGCGTTCACAAGGGCGGCGATAGCAGTACCGAGTGCGAGACCGCGATACCCCATTAGACGGATGAGCAATAAATTTAACGCAACGTTGAGGACTACCGAGCCCACACTGATGAGGGCAGGTGTTCGGCTGTCCCGAAGTGCGAAGAAACTCGGAACGGCAATTTTAACCGTTGAGTAACCAAGAAGGCCTGGCGCATAGCACATCAAAGCGGCGGCGGTGGCTGTAGTATCAGCGGGTGTGAAGCTACCGCGTTCAAAGATGAGGGCGACAATTGGTGACGCCAGAGTAACTAAGCCGAGCGTCGCGGGAACGTTCAGCATGAACATTAATCGCAGGCCGTTCGAGATCGTTTGCCGCATCTCTTCAGGGTTCTCACGCGCTGCTTGTCTGGAAAGGGTCGGCAGGGCGGCGGTCGCGATAGATACACCGAACAATCCGATCGGTAGGTACATCAGTCGAAAGGCATAGCTGAGCCAGGACACAGCACCTGTTCCTTCGCCAGTCGCGAGTATCGTATTGACGAGCAAGTTGATCTGTACAGCGGCTAGGCCAAGGATGCCAGGGCCCATCAGTCGCAGAATCTCTCTAAGGCCAGGGTCCCGTAGGTTGAGTATCGGGCGGTAGCGATACCCGGCGTGGTGCAGGGCGGGCCACTGGAGGACGACTTGGCCAACACCGCCGATTAAAGCTCCGATGGCCATGCCCGCAATCGGCGGAAGTCCCACGCTTGGCATCAGCGGGACCAGCGCAAACCCGCTGGCAATCATGGCGAGATTGAACATGGCGGGGGATAACGCAGGTGTGAAGAATCGCTGCAATGAGTTCAGCATGCCCATAAACGCGGCAGCGATAGCCACGAGACTGAGGAAGGGCAGCATGATGCGTGTGAGTGTCGTCGCAAGTTCGAGTTTGCCAGGCACTTCATTGAAGTGTCCGGCAAACAACATAACGAGCGGCGCGGCAAAAATGATACCGATCGTGACGAGGAGTCCGGTCACTATCAGCAGTGCGTTAATTAACTGATTGCCGAGTTGCCAAGCCTGGGTGCGACCCTCCGCGGTAAGTCGTTTTGTGAAGGTGGGTACGAAGGCCGCACTCATGGCACCCTCGGCGAAGAGGTCACGCATCAAGTTTGGAATACGGAAACCGACGTAAAAGGCGTCCATCGCGTTGCCAGCACCGAACAGGTAAGCTAGGACCTGGTCGCGGATAAGGCCAAGCAGTCGGCTGGTCATTGTTGCAGCACTGATCACGCCAGCCGAGCGGAGTAGCCCACTCGATGATGGTGTTTCAGGGACTGGCGCGTCGGCCGGCGGGGGAGGCTGTAAGTCGGGCATTAACTGTATGTCAGCCTAACATACGGCCTTAGCCGGTAGTTCGTCTGTCGGTTGAGCGGACCGAGGTGATCACTAGGAAAACCTTGGTTAATGCGGAGTGGGGAGGTATGGGTTCGACTCGCGAGCTGCCATTTGTCGGGGTTGCGTCGGTCCGCTTCAGTTCCTTGCGATCACCGCTGGGCCAGATTTTCTTTGTCATGTCAGGACGCGGACTCTGTAATGTCACCATTGGAGCCCGTCGACATGCTGAGTACCGAAGATACATGGAACGGCACTCGACCGAGGTCTGGCGTGACGATGAAGGCCTCCGTGACGTGTACGATGAATTTGTTGCTTACCTCAGCGGTCGTAGTCAGACATTTGTGGTGCCCACGGACCTCCGAGGTGTTACACCGTTCGTTGGGCAGGTGTTGCGTAAGGTTCAGGCGGTGACATTCGGGACCGTGACGAGTTACGGGTCGGTCGCTCGACAGCTAGGTCACCCCCGAGCCGGACGGGCAGTCGGAACTGCGTTGGGCAGAAACCCTGTGCCGATCGTTATTCCGTGCCACCGCGTTCTTCGCTCGACCGGCGAGGTCGGCGGGTATGCCTTCGGCAGTACGGTTAAGCGGGCCCTACTCGGCATCGAGGGCTATCGAACGCGTTAGCGTCACTGAGCCAGTTTTTGCTTGACGAGTGCTCCGATGGTCGAACCGTCGACAACCTGGCCGGCGAATTGGGCCATCACCTGTTTCATCACCCGTCCCATGTCCCGCGGCGAAGTGGCCCCCGTCTCAGTGATGGCGGTGTCGATGATCCGTTCGATCGCTGCCTCGTCGACCGGTGGCGGGAGAAATGGTTGAAGCGCCTCCAACTCAGCCTGCTCTTGGGTGACTAGTTCGGTCCTCCCCGCCTGCTCGAACTGTGCGATGGAATCCTGCCGTTGCTTTGCCAGGGTCGCAACCACCTTTTGAGCATCCACGTCTGTGAGTTCCTGACCGAGTTCAATGCGACGGTTGACCAGTGCGGTCTTCAACATGCGCAAGGAACCTAGTGTCGTTTTGTCCCGACTGCGCATGGCAGCTGTCATTGCTTCGTTGACACGTGCCAAGAGGTCCATAACGTTGACGTGCCTGGGGTCAGGTCACCCTTTCTGAAAATGTGCGATCACACGGGTCAGAATTTCGGTAAGTTGAACCTTTGGTTCATAACCGATGAATTTTTGGAGCTTAGTGATGTCGGGGACGCGCCTCGGCATATCTTCGAAGCCTGCTCCGTAAGCTTGGTCGTAGGGAACCTTGACGATCTCCGACTGACTGCCTGTCATTTCTTTGATTTTTTCAGCCAGTCCGAGGATGGAGATTTCCTGTCCGTTGCCGACGTTGAATACCTCCCCGACAGCCTTTGGCTCGTCGACGAGACGCATCAACGCGTCCACGACGTCACCGACGTAGGTGAAACTTCGCGATTGCGACCCGTCGCCGAACACAGTGATTGGCTGTCCTGCCAATGCCTGCTTCACGAAATTCGGCACCACCATGCCGTATTGGCCTGTCTGACGGGGTCCCACAGTGTTGAAGAGTCGCACGACGATGACTGGAAGCTTCTTCTCTTTCCAGTATGCGAGTGCAAGGAATTCGTCGAGGGCTTTACTACATGCGTAGGCCCAACGGTGTTTCCAAGTGGCACCAAGCCTGAGGTCGGCGTCTTCTCTGAACGGGATCTCCGTTGACTTACCGTAAACTTCTGAAGTTGAGGCAACAATGACAAGTTTCTTTTTCTGACTGTTCTTATTGGCCTGAGTCAGCACAACTTCCGTACCATGTACATTGGTCTCGATCGTGTGGACCGGACGTTCCACGATCAACTTGACTCCGACCGCAGCTGCTAGGTGGAACACAACGTCACAACGATTGGTTTGTTCGGCTAAGAGGTCTTCATTGGTGACTGAGTCGATTACGTATTGAAAGCCGCGCCGGTTCTTTAAGTGCTCAATGTTCTCCATTGAGCCTGTGGAAAGATCGTCAACCACTTCTACTTCATGGCCGGCGTCCAGAAGCGCTTCGGCAAGGTGAGACCCGATGAATCCGGCACCGCCAGTGATCAGGGCGCGCATAGCGGGATCGTATCACGTGGCGAAACGGAACGTGATGACGTCACCATCCCGTACGACGTAAGTCTTTCCTTCGAGGCGCACGAGGCCGTGTTCCCGACACGAAGCGAGTGAACCGTGCTCGATAAGATCGGTATAGGCTACGACCTCAGCGCGGATAAATCCTCGTGAAATGTCCGAGTGAATTTCCCTGGCGGCATCCTGGGCCACCGTGCCTCGTGGCAGTGTCCACGCCCGGCATTCATCTTCGCCTACGGTAAAGAAGGAAATGTAACCAAGAAGTTCGTAACTCGCCCGGATGATTCGATCTAGTCCAGATTCTGCGAGTCCGAGATCTGCTGAAAAAGCCTCCGCGCTCTCTTTATCGAGCTGCCCAATCTCAAGCTCGATTTTGGCGCACACGGCCACGGCTTTGGCGTCTGCCTCGCGAAGGACTTCCTGGAGGGAAGGGTCGGTTTCCTCTAATCCGCTCGGTAAATCAGATTCATCCAGATTGTTAATGACGAGTAATGGCTTAGCTGAGAGAAACTGGAAACCTCGAAGAAGCTTCGAGGCTTGTGGTTCCAGTGCCATTCGTCGTAACGGCGTTCCGGCCTCCAGTGTTGCCTGACACTTCGTTAGAACGGCCTGTTCGGCCTCTAGGTCATCGCTCTTATGCTTCTTTAGGTCTCGGTGCAGCCGCTCGATACGACGCTCAGCGACTCCGAGGTCAGCCAGAATCAGTTCTTCCTCCATGGTGCGTGTATCCCGCACTGGGTTGATACTGCCGGAGGTGTGGGGCACCCGTTCGTCGCGGAATGCACGGACGATGTGGAGGAGTGCGTCGGCGTCTCTGAACGCTGCAATGTCCACAAGTGACTGGGTCGTGGCGTGGCCGACCATTTCGGCCAACTCCACAGTTGCTGGAACGCGTTGCTGCGGCCGAAAGAGTTCAACCAAACGGTCTAGCCTTGGCTCAGGTACCTTGGCGATACCGACGTGTGCTTCGGCGCGCCTAGTTCCGTCGCGCGCTTCTTCCGCGCTAGTCATCAGACGGAATAGCGTTGTCTTACCGACAGCAGGGAATCCGATCAGGGCTGCTCTTAACATCGAAAATTTAACGAAAGCTCCTATTTCCCGTATGTTTTAACGGGAGAAAAATCTTGCAGACAGGCCAGGCGATGGTAACACGAAGGCGCCCAGCCAAACATTCCAACACCACAGCATATTGTGGCCTAAGTTGCTGCTGCTCTATATTTTAGGCATTGACAGGTTACGATGGTTTTCTTACGATTGCTGTGGATTTAAGTGGAGTTTTATGGAGTTTTTAGGTGATTAGAGGAAACCTGTCTGCAAAAATAGACGACAAGGGCAGACTGAAAATTCCGTCTGCCTTTCGTGTCTCGATAGAGAAGCGACACGGAAGCGCTCTGTTTATTACCAGCGTGACCGGCGAGTCGGTTCGTGTATATCCAATGCCGGTCTGGGAAGCCATTGAGGCCAAGTTAGCGAAGGTGCCAAACGCCCACCCGTCACGGCTCAGGTTTCTCGATCGCGTCAACTATTTTGGACAGTTTGCCGAATTCGACAAGCAGGGACGCGTTTCACTCCAAGCGCGGTTACGTGAAGCCGCTTCCATGACCGGTGAGGTCGACGTCTTAGGACAGTATGACTATCTCGAGATATGGAACCACAACCGCTTCGTTGCCAAGCTAGAGCGTGACCCGTATACGGACGACGACGCACGAGCCCTGGCGGAGTTTGGAATCTGATGGCCAACCCACATCACATGCCGGTGTTGACAGCGGAGACCATGGGCTATCTGGTGCCCGAATCCGGTGGGGTGTTTGTTGATTGTACCGTTGGAGCTGGGGGCCATGCTCGAGCGCTCATGGAGAGCGGCGCGACGAGGCTCCTTGGTTTCGATCGCGATCCTCAAGCACTTGTACATGCGGCCGAGGCGCTAGCGGCTTGGCGCGATCAAGTTCAACTGCTCCACGCGGATTTTCGAGACTTGGCATCAGTGCTTGACGACCGAGGCGTCGCCACTATCGATGGTGCCGTGGCTGATCTCGGTGTGTCGTCTATGCAATTGGATGGTGTGGAACGGGGTTTCAGCTTTCGGCGGGACGAGCCGCTTGACATGCGCATGGATCAGTCGACCGGTGCCACCGCCGCGGATCTCATTCGGGACATCTCCGAGCAGGATCTCGCGGATTTAATTTTTAAATTTGGAGAAGAACGACATTCTCGCCGGATCGCACGCGCCATCGTAGATACCCGCCGTAAGACACCCGTGCGCACCACAGGTCAGTTAGCAGCGATTGTACGGCGAGCAATGCCCAAGCGAGGCTGGCAACGGATCGACCCCGCGACCCGCACGTTTCAGGCCATTCGCATCTGGGTCAACCAGGAGCTCGATGGCCTCGAAAGGGCGCTCGAGGTGATCTGTAGACGACTTCGTGGTGGCGCGAGGGTGGTTATCATCACGTTCCATTCACTTGAAGATCGCATCGTTAAACACACGTTGCGCGCACTCGCCCGAGGACAAGAAGCCATTGTCCGAATCTTGACGAAGCACCCGCTTGTCGCAGACCTCGACGAGCGCGACCGGAATCCCAGAGCGCGGAGTGCCAAACTGAGAGCGGCGGAGCGGATTGCATGAGGAAACGTCAAATCGATTACGCGGTGAAGAAACGCGTCCGGAATCAGGTCATCCGTGAAGTTGACCCAATCCGACAGCGCGAATTTCGGCAGTCGCTGGGAGTTGGGATTCTGCTGGTTGCGGTGATCCTGTTTGCCGCCTGGCAACACCACGAGTTGCGGCAACACGGATACCAGATGGCGGGAATCGAAGAAGAACTAAAGAAAGTGCAGGAGGAAAATCAACGGCGACGGCTGGAGGTTGAGGGCCTTCGAGCACTGGAACGGATTTATACGATTGCGACCGAAGAGTTGGGTTTAGAAGTTCCTGCCGCGCAAGCGGTTGTGCACATCGAACGTATCACCCCGGCGCAACCAGCGGGCGACACCGTCGTGGCTCGCGGCACCGCAATGGGACAGCGCGACAATTAGAGGAGGTAAGTGGCTACACCCTCAGGACCGAAGAAGCGGCGACGGCGGGCGCCCCGTGAGCCCGGTGGCCTGTTTGCCTACTTCGATGCGCCGGAGGCACGCTTGGCAGACGCCCCAGCCGTTCAGTGGCGCCAGACGATACGCCGGCGAATCATCGTTGTGGTCGCCTTTCTAACGCTGTGGGCCGTTGGTATCGAGACCAGATTAGTTAACTTGCAAGTGTGGCAGCACGACTTCCTGAAGGGGCGCGCCGATTATCAGCGGGACCGAATGAGGGACGTGCTTGGCCGACGAGGCGACATTCTCGACCGCAACGGTGAGATCCTCGCGACTAGTTCCCAGGGTCATACGGTTTATGTGGCCGCAAGCGAAATCGACAAACCTCCTGAGGAGTTCGCTAAAGAACTCTGCGCTGTCGAGCTGAGCGGCTGTGACAACATTTCTCACCTCATTGAACGTTTACGCAAGGGAGTATTCACTTACGTCGAACGAAAGACGGTTTCGGAAGAAGAGGTGGCGGCAGTCAGGGCGCTAGAACTGCGAGGGGTCGGATTTGAAAGGGAGCCTCTACGGCAGTATCCGAACGATCAATTGCTCGCGCACGTCTTGGGTTGGGTCGGTACCGACAACATAGGTATAGAGGGTGTTGAAGCTACCTACGACGGGATCGTTCGAGGACGAGATGGCCAAACCCTCGACATGGTTGATGTGCGTGGGCGTGTCTTCAATTGGCAGCTGGAGCGTCCCTCCATGCCTGGCATCACGCTCGAACTAACGATCGACAAGCACCTCCAGTACATTGCGGAGCGCGAATTGCGCGCCGCGGTTAACGAGCACAAAGCGGAGGGTGGCACGGTCATCATTCTCGAATCCTCCACCGGCGACGTGCTAGCGCTCGCCAACGAACCTACCTTTGACCTGAATAAGAAAAAATTGGCGCCGGAAAAGGATCATCGGCGCAATCGCGCCACGCAAGATATTTACGAGCCGGGGTCAATATTCAAGCTGGTGCCTATTGCCGCGGCACTGGAGCAAGAGGTCGTTCAGTTGGACGACCAGTTCGATGTTAGTACTGGGAGTATCAGTCGCGATAATTGGGGTGGGCACAAAATTGATGACTACACTCGTTACGACGGCAGCCTGTCGGTTGTGGATATCGTCGTCAAATCGAGTAACGTCGGTGCTGTCCAGATCGCCGAGCACCTTAGGCCGGACACGCTCTACGAATACGCGAAGCGATTTGGCTTCGGCCAGAGGGTGTCAACCGAGACCTCTGGTTTCATCCCTGGCGAGGGGGATGATGGACCCGAGAAGTGGACAGTCCCGACAGAGTTTCCTGGCGAAAGTGTTGGCTTACTGCATCCCCCTAAGGACTGGAAACCCGTTAACATCGCCTCGTTCTCCATCGGCTATTACCTCAGTGCGACTCCGCTCCAGCTAGTGACCGCGGTCAACGCCATTGCTAATGGTGGCGTGCTCGTTCGACCCCGGCTGGTGCGAGCGACCCGGCAAAACGGTGACCGGGTCGAGTTGTTACCTCACTCGACCCAGCGGGCCGTCACTCCCACAACCGCCCTGATGCTGACGAACATCATGGAGGAAGTTGTCAAGCGAGGGACCGGAAGAAACGCTGCAATTCCTGGCTACACCGTGGCCGGAAAGACGGGAACCGCCAGGAAATACATTGGTGGGGCATACTCCGCGACGGAGCACAGAGCATCGTTTATTGGGTTTGTCCCGTCCCGCGACCCGGTTTTCACGATCTTGGTCCTGGTCGATTCTCCCGGCGTGGCGACAGACACGGGAGGGGCAGTCGCAGCTCCGGTCTTTAGGCGCATTACCGAAATTGCCCTTCGGGACAGCAGTGTCTCTCCTACAACGGAGCCCATTTCTCGAATCTTCGCCAAGCGCCGAGGTGATTCCTTGCCGGTCGTGCCGACCACGCCGTTGCCAGCTCCCGCATACGCCTCGGTCGCGGCTGTCGACTCTGAGTCACTAAGAATGCCCGACTTGTCAGGCATGGGTCTACGTAGAGCAACACGAACGCTTACGCAGCTAGGCCTATTTGTGAAGGTGCAGGGCGACGGGGTCGTCGTTGCTCAGTGGCCTAGTGCGGGTAGTGCTATCGAACGTGGTGAGGAAGGCGTGCTTCAGGGGACACGGCAGATGAGGGCCGTGGAATCCAGCAAGTCGCACCCATGACCCTAGGTGAACTGCTCTCACGGACGAGCACGCTGCTGGGGGAGGAGTTGACGACTGAGGACGGCCACGGAGATGTTCTAGCGCGCCCCGTTACATCGATCGCGTACAACTCAAAGCAAATGTCACCTGGAGCCGTGTTCGTCGGGCTTCGTGGACAGCGATCTGATGGAACGACGTTCGCGGGTGAGGCCGAACAGCAGGGTGCGGTGTGCATCGTTTCAGCTTCACCGGTGACCCCGGGTATCAACCTGCCGTGGGTGCGCGTACAGGACGCCAGACAGGCGCTGGCGGGACTGTCCGTTGAGTTCTTTGGGCATCCGAGCCAGGAGCTCTCGGTCATCGGCATCACCGGCACTAACGGGAAGACGACCACCGCGTGCCTGATTCAAAGCATTTTTGAATCGGCAGGTGTGCAGTGCGGCCGCATGGGGACGATCGGTCACCAGTTCGGCTCGACTCACCAGGTAGCATCACTGACCACACCTGAAGCGAGCGAAATTCAGCAGATGCTCAGGGAGATGATTGAAAACAGTATCGGTGCGTGTGCTCTGGAGGTGTCATCACACGCACTCGCTCTACACCGGGTAACCCACACCCGCTTTACGACGGCGGTTTTCACCAATCTGACTCGCGACCACTTGGATTTTCACGGAAATATGAATCGCTACTTTGAGGCGAAGCGCAGGTTGTTTGAGTTGCTCCCACATGGGCAGCCGTCGATTCTTAATATCGACGATCCCCGCGGCTCCACCTTGGCGGATTCCGTTGAGCGACCGGTCACCTATGCCCTTCGGAGCGAAGCTGACGTGACCTGCAGTTCAGTTGAGGGGTCTCTAACTGGATTGCGATTCGATGTGCGAACGCCACGAGGTGAAATAAGGGTGCGATCAGCGCTTATCGGACAAGCGAACGTCTACAACATCCTTGCAGCAGTGGCCACGGCTGTGGCGCTCGATGTGTCGTTTAGCGCGATCGAAACGGGCATCGCGGCGGTGACGGCCGTGCCGGGTCGGTTCGAAATTGTGTCGGATGCAACCGATGAAGTCGCGGTAGTGATCGACTTTGCTCACACGGACGACGCACTGAGGTTGCTGTTGGAGTCCGCCCGGCCATTGACGCCAGGAAGATTAATCACCGTGTTCGGATGCGGTGGTGACCGTGACCGCTCCAAGCGTCCCCTTATGGGAGCCGTGGCGGCCCGCTTGAGCGATCTCGTGGTTGTGACCTCGGACAATCCGCGTTCGGAGGATCCGGCAGCGATTATTGAGGACATCGTTGCCGGCATAGAGACGGGGCACGCCGGCCAAAAGGGAGATCGTGCTTCGGTTCGGGACGTAGGAGAGGAAACACCATTTATGACCATTGTCGATCGAGCTGAAGCGATTAGCCACGCTGTTGGGCAGGCGTGCAGAGGTGACGTTGTGATCATTGCGGGTAAGGGTCACGAAACTTATCAGGTTATCGCTGGCGAGACGGTGCCGTTCAACGATGCTGCCGTGGCTCGTGCAGCACTGACGAAGCGGCGGAGTAGTGCGCGCGTGTCGTGAAGGGACCTGTGCCGAAGCAGCCACCTTGGCAATTGACGGCAGAGGAGATCGCTAGTGTTGTCGGGGGGACGTTGGTTTCGGGTGAGCAAGATGAGCGGTTTGGGCCAGTCTCAATCGACACACGCACCCTAGCCGCTGGTGATTTGTTTTTTGCGATTCGTGGCGACCGGTTCGATGGTCATGACTTTGTGTCAGGTGCGCTCGATTGCGGAGCTCGAGGTGTGGTGGTGAGTGATCGCAGAGCGGTACCGACTTCGGTGACAGCGGTCGTCATCATCGTACAGGACACTGTCGGAGCGTTGCAGGCCTTGGCTCAGCATGTCCGGAGTGGGTCTGGGGCGCGTGTCATCGCGATCACCGGTAGCACAGGTAAGACATCAACTAAAGAGATCGTTGCAGTGATGCTTCAGACCCGTTATCGAGTTGTTCGAAATCAGGGTAACCGGAATAACCATATTGGGCTTCCGCTATCACTTTTGGCCTTACTGGCACGGCCGGAACTCGCCGTCGTGGAACTTGGCATGAACCACGTTGGCGAGATCGCACGTCTAGTAGCCATCGCAAAACCTGACGTTCGTGTATGGACTAATGTTGGGGACGCACATGTGGGGTTACTCGGCTCAGTCGAGAGGGTTGCCGACGCTAAGGCCGAGATCATGGAAGGGGCAACCCCCGACAGTTTATTGATTGCGAATGCCGACGACGCGTATGTGATGTCGCGCGCTCACCAGTTTCCTGGACAGGTCGTCACGTTTGGAATTCACGCACCAGCTGATGTCAAGGCGGGCGATGTACGCGATCGGGGCCTTAGTGGTATTGAGGCCACCATCACCACCAGCGAAGCATCGTTGCCGCTACGGGTGCCGCTCCTTGGACTCGGACAATTTGCGAATGTGCTAGCAGCGGTCACTGTCGCGTTACAGTTCCAGATTCCACTCCATACGATCGCGGCTGAGGCGAGCGCACTGAAACCGTTTGTGCATCGGGGCGAGGTGTTCAGGCTGCGGAACGACATTGTTGTTGTCGATGACTCCTACAATTCGAGTCCATCGGCTCTCACGGTTGCGCTGGAAATCTTGAACACTGAAAAGGCCGACGGGCGACGGGTGGCTGTGCTCGGCGAAATGCGTGAGTTGGGTTCGCGCGGTCGGGAACTCCACCGGCACAGCGGCCTCATGGCTGCCAAATGCGGACTTGATCTATTGGTGTCAGTGGGTGGCCCGGATGCGATCGCTTTAGCGGACGGTGCGGTCGATGGGGGCCTCAACCCGGAACAGGTTCACCACGTCACCACTAGTGATGAGGCCGGCCCGTTGACTGCGTCATTACTGCAGACGAGCGATCTCGTAGTCGTCAAAGGGTCCCGTGGCGTGCAGACCGACTTGGTCGTCGAGTATTTGAAATCGGAGCTGGCGTGATGCTGTATCACCTACTGTACCCGTTCCATACTGAGTTATCGGTGCTCAACGTGACGCGTTACATCACGTTTCGGACCGCCATTGCGAGTCTCACCGCGTTGGCGATCAGTCTTCTATTGGGCCCATGGATGATCCGAAAACTCCGCGAGGCGCAGATCGGCCAAGTCATCCGAGTGGAAGGGCCGGCAGCACACCAGCCAAAGGCTGGTACGCCAACGATGGGTGGATTGTTAATCCTTACTGCAGCACTCACGCCGACATTACTGTGGGCCGACCTCACGAACCCGTATATCTGGATTGCCGTCTTATCGACGATTGCATTCGGTGCGGTTGGGTTTGTTGATGACTACCTCAAGATCAGCAGACAGTCGCATCATGGACTACGCCCCCGCTACAAGTTCGTGGCCCAGATTGCCATCGCCGTGGGGGTGGGCATGGCTCTACTGGCTTTAACCGACGAGGGTGTTTACAACACGAACCTGATCTTTCCGTTCTTTAAGGACTTCGTTCCTGACCTCGGCTGGTTATATGTGCCGTTCGTTGTCCTGGTCCTTGTTGGCTCATCTAATGCTGTCAACCTTACTGATGGTCTAGACGGTTTAGCGATCGGTACCTTTACGGTGGCGGCAGCTGCGTTCACTGGGTTGGCCTATGTCACTGGCCATCGCGTGCTTGCGGAATATCTTCTGCTTGTTGGATTTCCGCCAACTGCTGAATTGACGATCTTTTGCGGTTCACTGGTCGGGGCGAGCCTCGGATTCCTCTGGTACAACTCTTATCCAGCCGACATATTCATGGGTGATGTCGGCTCCTTAGCACTTGGTGGTGCGCTCGGTACCGTTGCCGTGTTGATCAAGCAAGAGCTTCTCCTACCTCTGGTCGGTGGGATTTTTGTCCTCGAAGCGACTTCAGTGATTATCCAGGTGGCCGTGTTTCGTATGACCGGACGTCGAGTCTTTAAGATGGCGCCGCTCCATCATCACTTTGAACTCAGTGGATGGAGTGAACCGAAGATCATCGGACGGTCTCTCATCGTAGCGGTGATATTTGCGCTGTTTACCCTAACGACCCTGAAGCTTCGTTAGGCGAGATACACATGGTTGAAAAGGTGCAGTCAGAAGCCAACACGGAGTTCACGGTTGAGGGGCGCCGAGTGATCGTTGTCGGCGCCGCACGTAGCGGATTAGCGGCGGCTGAGCTCCTCGCTGCGCGAGGCGCTGACGTTGTGGTAACGGACATATGCACCGCGGTGAACCAGGACCTTGGCCGGTGGTCGAAACGGGTGACATTTGAACTCGGCGAGCATCGGAACCAAACGTTCCTCGGTGCCGACCTTGTGGTTCTGAGCCCAGGGGTGTCACCTGAGCAGTCAGCGGTTCGGACAGCACGTGAATCTGGTATTCCGGTTATTGGTGAGCTGGAGTTGGCGTCTCGATGGCTGAGTGGACGAGTCGTGGCGGTGACTGGGACCAAGGGTAAATCGACTACGAGCTTGCTTGCAGGCCGGCTTCTCGACGCCGCAGGATTCTCAACTCTGGTCGGTGGAAACGTCGGCCCGGCGCTAAGTGCCCAAGTTGCACAGTCGACACCTGACGTGATTCACGTTGTGGAGACTAGCAGTTTTCAATTGGAACTGACGGAGCAGTTTCATCCTTGGATTGCTGTCGTTCTCAATGTCTCTCCCGATCACTTGGATCGCCACGGGACGTTAGAGCGATACACCGCCGCTAAAGCGAAGATCCTGGCCAATCAAGGAGACACGGACTGGCTCGTGGTTAATGCCGATGATCCGCAGGTGCTCGCAATGGTTGACGGGAGTGATGCCCGGCGTTTGCCGTTCGCCTTGGACACATCGATTCCTGACGGTATCACGCTGGTCGATGACGTTATTGCGCGCCGGATGCCATCAGGGTCCGTGCCCCTAGTACCCCGCTCCGCAGTCCAGCTCATCGGCCGGCATCTTTTACAGGATGTCCTCGCGGCCGTCGCCATAGGAGTCATCGTCGGCGCGACACCTGAAGCGATGACACGTGCGGTGGCGGCATTCGAAGGTCTTGAGCACACGCTGGAGCCAGTGCGCCGGATCGGGGGTGTCCAGTTTATTAATGATTCAAAAGCGACAAATCTCACCGCCGCGCGACACGCTATTGAAAGCCTCGGTCCAGGCTTGGTGCCCATAGTCGGTGGGCGGTTTAAGGGTGGTGACTGGCGGGTTTTGCAGGACGGGTTGGTTCAGCGAGCGAAGGCGCTGGTGGCCATCGGTGAGGCGAGGCCGCAGATCGTGGAGGTGCTCGGCGGCAGCGTGCCAGTGCACGAAGCTGATTCTCTTGCTGAGGCGGTGAGGATGGGGTTCACGCTGGCAGCACCGCGTGGCACGGTGCTGTTGGCCCCAGCGTGTGCCAGTTTTGACATGTTCCGGGACTACGCGGAACGGGGCCGGTGTTTTAAGGAAGAAGTAGAGCGTTTAGCGGGAAGCGTGACGGAAATCGGTGAGCAGTGAGTAGTCATCAGTTGGCTTGCGGCGGTGGAGAACTGGCTGCTGGGAACGTAGGCTGCCCCGGTCTACGAGGCCGGTGTCTCGGTCCCCAAGTCTAGCTGATGACTACTCACTGCTCACGGACGGCCGCCACCCATGTTTCGGGCTGACCCGGCTAAACCTTTAGGGTTCGAACGGGCGAGCAGGAAACTGTAACTATGGCGCTAAAGCTAAAGTCAGACAAGGTGCTTTTTCTGGCTGCTTTTCTCTTGGTTTGCGTGAGTGTCGTGATGGTCTATGTCGCATCATCTGCGCATGCCGCTGAGCAGTACCAGAACGCGGAGTATTACCTTTGGAAACAGTTGAGCGTAGCGATCGTTGGACTCTTTGCCCTCTGGATTCTGATGCACATGGACTACCGGAATTATCGCCAGCCGGTCATTATTTGGACTGCGTTAGTCGGCATTATCGTGCTCTTGGTGGCCGTGTTGTTCTCGAAGGAGGTTGGCGGAGCACGAAGATGGCTTTGGTTGCCTGGGATCGGCGTCCAACCCTCAGAGTTTGCGAAGCTGGTAGTGATTCTATTCTCGGCTGCGATTCTCGAACGTCGGATGAATCGTATTAATGACATCGGCTACGCGCTCGCACCGATAGCGATCGTTCTAGCGACCGTAAGCATACTAATACTGCTGGAACCTGACCTCGGAACGGCGGTATCCATTATCGCGATTGTTGGGGTCATGATCTTCACCGCTGGCCTCAGTTTTCGGTATCTACTTGGAGGTGGGCTCGTCATCCTTCCACTGTTCGTTGCTGTCGTTGCCTATTCACCGGAGCGAGTGACTCGCTGGATGACATTTACGGATCCGTGGCATGACCCGTTGGGTGATGGGTGGCAGGTGATCCAGTCTCTGATTGCCGTTGGGACCGGCGGTATCTGGGGTGTAGGGAGGGGTGCTGGCGTGCAGCAGTTAGGTTTTCTGCCGGAGCCCCACACGGACTTCATCTATGCGGTCATTGCGGAAGAGACCGGCCTAATTGGAGCGACAGCAGTGCTGCTTTGCTTTTGTGTTGTTGTCTGGCGAGGAGCCCGGATCGCACTCCGCGCCCCTGATCGATTCGGTGCATTTATAGCGATAGGCCTCACTACGATGTTGACGCTTCAGGCCTTCATGAACATCAGTGTGGTGCTTAGTCTGCTACCCACCACGGGAATCCCACTGCCGTTTGTGAGCTCGGGTGGTTCGTCACTCCTCTGTAGTCTGGTGGGGATGGGTGTCCTACTCAACGTGTCACAGCACGCGTCGGCGGAGGGGTGAGGATGGATGGGTCAGACGGGCCAGTGGGACGCGAGGATGTCCAAGATGGTCGACCTCAGTGTGGTGATTGCAGGTGGAGGGACTGGAGGCCACGTATTTCCTGGCATTGCAGTCGGCAGGGAACTGCTGCGCCAGCGTCCGGAAGCATCGGTGATATTCGTAGGCACTTCACGGGGATTAGAGGCGAAGGCAGTGCCCCGGGCGGGATTCAAGGTCGAGTTTATCCGCAGTTCGGGTTTGAAGGGCAGAACTTGGCTGGAGACGGCATATGCCGCGATGCTACTTCCCCTGAGCGCTTGGGATGCGTGGCGCGTAGTCTCCCGTTGCAAGCCAGACCTTGTGGTAGGCGTTGGAGGATACAGTTCGGGCCCACTCGTGTTGGTGGCCGCACTGCGAGGTGTTCCGACCATGCTATTGGAGCAAAATGCTGTGCCAGGGTTGACGAATCGTCTACTGGCACCGTTCGTACGGTCTGCAGCCGTTTCGTTCGAGAGCACGCTAATATTTTTCGGTCGCAAAGGCTTCGTGAGTGGCAACCCCGTGCGTCCGGAGTTCTTGGACCCGATGGTCCAGAGCGACACGCCGTCCGACAGCTGTCGACTACTCGTCGTGGGTGGGTCTCAGGGCGCACAAAAGATCAACGAGGCGATGATGAGCGCTGCACCGGCGCTCGCGGCAATTCGCCCACGGCTGATTATTACCCACCAAGCTGGGCCTCGAGATGTCGACCCTGTGCAAGAAGCCTACGACACAGCTGGAATCGAGGCACGGGTGGCGTCTTTTCTCGAACCTATCGCTCCGGAGATGCACGCCTCGGAGATTGTCCTCTGTCGTGCGGGTGCGACAACGCTCGCGGAACTCGCGGCAGTAGGTCGCGCGAGCATCTTGGTGCCTCTTGCCACAGCTACCGACGATCACCAGCGCCGGAACGCGGAAGTGATCGCAGACGCTGGCGGTGCCGAAGTGTTACTGCAGGACGATTTACGAACGACGGTAGCTCAGCGGGTTGGCGCACTCGTTGCCGACCCGTCGCGCCGAACCCTGATGGCCAAGGCCATGCAAGGGTTTGCGCGCCCAGACGCTGCACGCGTCATTATCGAACGTGCCCTTCGGTTGGTGGTGTCGTGAGTGCCAGGATGAGACGCGCTGGCACCAGTGAGCATCTTCGAAGGTGTGGTGGCGGATTAGAGAGCCTGGACTAAGCAGATGTTGGGGTGTACGAGACGAATCCATTTTGTCGGCATTGGCGGTTCCGGTATGTGTGGCATCGCCGAGCTCTTGGCGAATTTCGGTTACGTCGTGAGCGGGTCGGATTTAAAGCGCTCAGTAGTTACTGATCAACTCGTCACCCTGGGTGTTGCTGTGCACATTGGTCACGACCCACAACTGGTATCCGAGGCCGATGTAGTGGTTGTCTCCTCGGCCGTCACTGACGACAACATCGAGGTTGCCGAGGCACGTCGTCGAAACATTTTGGTTATTCCGCGCGCAGAGATGCTAGCTGAACTGATGCGGCTACGCTCCGGTATTGCCGTGGCCGGGTCACACGGGAAAACCTCGACGACCTCAATGATTGCGTTGGCACTGGAAGGTGGCGAACTTGATCCAACGGTGGTAATAGGCGGCCGACTGAATGCGTTTGGCAGCAATGCACGGCGGGGGCAAGGCAAGTATATGGTGGCGGAAGCCGACGAAAGTGATCGTTCGTTTCTCCGTTTGACGCCGGAGATAGCTGTGATCACAAACGTCGATCACGAGCATCTTGAGCATTACGGTACATTCGAGAAGCTATGTGATGCGTTCGTCGAGTTTGGTAACGCTGTTCCGTTTAACGGTTCTGTTGTTGGATGCGCTGACGACGAGGGCCTGCGCCCTTTGCTGTGCCAAATGACAAGGCGGGTGCTGAGATACGGCCTAGACGAAAAACAGCCTGTTGATGTTCTCGGTAGTGAGGTGCAATTGCGACCCTTTGGGGTTTCCTGTGAGGTGCGTGTGCGCAAGACCGGCAAGAAACTGATGGAGTTATTGGGTCCCTTGCATCTACAGGTTCCGGGTCAGCACAACCTCGAGAATGCATTAGCCGCGGTTTGCGTTGGTTTGGAAGCCGGCGTGAGCTTTGGACGCATCGCAGACGCTTTGGCAGATTTTCGAGGCGTAGAGCGCCGATTTCAATTTCGAGGGGAAATCGGTGGGGTCATGGTCGTGGATGACTATGGTCATCACCCGACAGAGATTCAAGCGGTGCTAACGGCGATACGGGCTAGCCTTGATCGTCGCGTGCTGGTGGCCTTCCAACCCCATCGTTACACCCGGACTCATCAGTTAATCGAGGAGTTCGGAAGGGTTCTAGCGACAGCAGATGAAGTCGTGCTGACGGAAGTCTATGGAGCGGGTGAGGCTCCGATACCTGGCGCGACTGCTGCAGCAATTGCGGAGGCCGTCCAGCGGGCTGGCCAGCCCGCGGTGCATTTAGTCGACTCGGTGGACGATGTGACCGAGGCAGTCATGCAGCTCGTACGACCAGGGGATCTCGTTATCACTCTCGGTGCGGGGTCCATCGGTGATGTTGCTGATCAAATTGTTCAACAACTGCAATCTGGTCACTTTACTCGAGAAGATAGTGAAACGGGTGGTCGCCAGTACTTTGAGGTGAGGAACTAGATGGGGGTTCGAGCTCCTGCGGACAAGCGTTTCCATCGCTCGCACATCAAACCGTCACGACGACGGTCGATATGGCAGCAGGTGCGCAGACTCGGCCGAACCGTCGTACTGCTCGTCCTCGTGGGCTACGCGCTTCACCGTGCAACAGACTTGGTGCTCAACGCATCTATGTTGGCTATTAACAGGATTGAGGTCGAGGGCCTTTCGCGATTCTCGGAGGGAGAATTCAACGCCCTGGTGAGCCTTTTGCACGGACAGAACATCCTGACAATCGACCTCGATGGGTGGCGCAATAGGTTGACGGCGTCACCGTGGGTAAAAGATGTAGAGTTTCGTCGGGTGATGCCGTCGACGATCCAGATTGTTGTGTCAGAAAAGATGCCAGTCGGGGTCGGTCGATTCGGTGAGCGTCTTTATCTAATCGATGAACAGGGTGTTGTGATTGATGAGCACGGACCACAATATGGTGATTTCGATCTCCCGATTGTCGACAACCTTTTCGTGCACCTCGATCACGGGCGGCCCGTGATCGATTCGGACCGCAAGAAAATGCACGGCCGGTTCATTGAAGACTTCGAACGTCGGCCAGAGCTCTTGCGTCGAGTCTCGCAGATCGATGTTGCTGACCCTGACAATGTTGTCGTGCTGCTTGATGGTGACAGGGTGCATTTGCATCTTGGCAACGTCCGATTCGCAGACCGGATACACAAGTATCTGGAAATGATAGATGTGATACGGAAACACGTGTCTGAGATCGATTACGTGGATTTGCGGTATGGAAATCGGGTCTACGTCGGTCCTGCGGCATCAGAGTCTTTGAGTCCGATTGTTCCATGACGCACGCAAACGATAGTACGGAGGATATGTGGCTCGCAAAGATCGATATCTCGTAGGCCTGGACGTCGGCACGTCGAAGATTACCGCTATCGTCGGTGAGATCATGGACGACGGCGAACTCGACATCATCGGCATCGGTGTAGTGGAGGCGCACGGTATAAAGCGCGGTGTTGTCGTGAATCTGGAAGCCGCCGTGGGGTCGGTGAAGCAGGCGATCGACGCTGCTGAACTCACAGCTGGTGTGGAAATAGATTCAGTGCATCTCGGGCTTTCGGGTGCTCATGTCAAGGGTTTCAATAGTCGCGGCGTGGTTGCGGTTTCTGGAAAAAATAGAGAAATTTCTGGCGAGGATGTTCGTCGGGCGATTGATGCAGCTAAGGCTGTATCCCTGCCAAGCGGGCGAGAGATTCTCCATGTTCTTCCACAAGATTTCGTGGTGGATGACCAGGACGAGATTAGTTCACCCATTGGCATGACCGGCGCTCGACTCGAAGTGAACGTTCACATTATTACTGGTAGCGCGGCATCGACCCAGAATATCGTCGGATGCGTCAATCGCGCTGGGGTTGCAGTGCTGGATACCGTGCTTGAGCAGCTCGCTGCGAGCGAAGCGGTCTTGACGAACGACGAAAAACAATTAGGTGTTGTACTTGTCGACATCGGCGGAGGAACGACTGACTTCGCTGTCTTTGAGCGAGGAAGCCTCTGGCATACTGGCGTAGTCGCGATCGGAGGCGGGCATTTTACGCAAGATATCGCCGTTGGCTTACGGACACCAATTCCTGAGGCCGAGAAGATCAAACGCCGTTGCGGCTGTGCCTTATCTGCTCTGGTCGAAGAAGATCAGACAATCGACGTTGTTAGCCACGGCGGGCGACCACCTCGTGTTATGGCGAGGCGGCTCTTGTCTGACATCCTGCAGCCGCGTGCTGAGGAGGTCTTTCATCTTCTTTGGGACGAGATCCGGCGCGCGGGATACGAAAACGCCTTGAATGCAGGCATCGTTCTGACTGGTGGTGCGTCTGTACTTGAGGGAACAGCCGAGACTGCAGAACAAATCTTCGATCTTCCAATTAGGGTCGGGTCTCCAAGCGAAATCGGCGGACTAGCCGATCACGCACATAGCCCACAGTTTGCAACAGCGGTGGGACTCGTGATGTATGCTCACCGCAACTATTTTCCTCAACCATCGGGATTGGTTGGAGCAGGCGCGTTGAGTCGCGTCGCGGGTCGCTTACGAGGTTTGTTCCGGGAATTCTTTTAGATTGGGACTTGTTCTGGCGGTTTGCCCGCCCCTAGGTGGAGATTGAACTTGACACTCCTTTTTTCTTATCAATAATCTATATCTTGTATGAGGGAAGCTCGCTAGGCCTACCTGTTGTGAGCTTGTTAGCTGTTAATCATCGTAGATGAACTCCTAAAGATGACGGATGCGCGCCCAAACCGGACTAATGCCAACAGGGTTGCCCCTGGTAGCTCCTTGCGATTAACGCTTGACGATGAGAGTCGGGCGGGTGCTCGCATCAGGGTGATAGGTGTCGGAGGGGGTGGTGGTAACGCCGTTAACAGGATGGTGAAGTCTGGTCTGCAAGGAGTCGACTTCATTGTTGCTAACACAGACATCCAGGCTCTTCAAGCTAACGGCGCGCCGAGCAAGATTCAATTAGGGGTGAAACTCACCAAGGGACTCGGTGCGGGCGCCGACCCGAACCTCGGGCGAGAGGCGGCACTAGAGAATACAAACGAACTCATTGACGCTCTTGATGGTGCTGACATGGTGTTCGTGACAACGGGTCTTGGGGGTGGTACGGGCACGGGAGCGGCACCGGTGATCGCCAATTTGGCCAGTGAGCTTGGATGCCTGACGGTTGCTGTGGTTACTAAGCCTTTTCAATTTGAGGGTAAGCAGCGCGCTACGCGTGCCGATGAAGGACTCGACAAACTTCGCGACAGCGTAGATTCGGTAATCAGCATTCCGAATGAGCGTCTCTTATTGACGAAGAGCATGACCTTTCGTAAGGCGTTTGAAAAGGTTGATGACGTGCTTCTCCAAGCTGTTCAGGGTATTTCTGACCTAATTTTGGTACCCGGCTTGATCAACCTCGACTTCGCTGACGTGAGAACTATCATGTCTCGGACTGGCATGGCCATCATGGGCACTGGAGTTGGCAAAGGTGCGAGCCGAGCGAACGCCGCAGCAAATCGGGCAATTTCCAGTCCTCTTTTGGAAGATGCGGCTGTTGAGGGAGCGCGCGGTGTCATCATTAACGTCACTGGAGGCAACGACCTATCCATTGGTGAAGTCAATGAAGCATCGTCGATTATCCATCAAGCTGCGCACGACGACGCCAATATTATTTTCGGCGCAGTCGTCGATCCGCGGATGCAAAGCCAAGTTAAAATCACCGTGATAGCGACGGGATTTGACAAGCATGCGAGCACGGCGGAGGAACCGGCTTCGACACCAGTCGACCTTCAGGATTACTCGTCGTTGAAGCAGGGAGGCCATGAGCCGGCTGCCGAGGCGCCGAGACTATCACTGGCCAGGTCAGTGGAGTCTGAGCTATCGCGTGAGCCCAAACCGACCCCCGTCATAACCCAGTCCAGTCCGGATGATCATTCGGAACAAGTGGCCGGTGACCTTTTATTGGCAGGGCATGGTGATTCCCAAGCCGCTCTTGGCACCCAAATGAATATTGCTAAGCGGTTAGAAAAACTTATTAATCAACCTACAGAATCCACGACAGCGAATGGTGAATTGAAGGATGCTGACCTGAGTGACCCTGACGCAGTGGAGTTCGACACGCCAGCCTTCTTGCGCCGATAGTCGTGAGGTAAGCTGCCTTTCCATCGTCCTATCGTGAATCAGCCTGCGTGGTAGAGTAGGGGCGGAGCGGCCTAGTTCTTCCCACAGTGTGCTTGCGCAGCCACCGTTGTCCGTGCTGCACGCCGTTTCTGAATTCAAACTCGTTATGTCCTTTTGGCAGCAGCGTCAGGCGGCCCAGCAATTGCTCAGCCTTGAGCGGGGGCGCGGTCGTCGATCCGTTGGAGACCGGCTTCGTGTTGTGCTCGCGTTTCCTAATACCTACTACGTGGGTATGTCGAATCTCGGCGTGCAGACGGTGCATCATCTCTTTAATGTGGAAGATGGAGTTTCGTGTGAACGTGTCTTCTTACCACCGAAGCAGGAGCTCCGAGCACTGCTATCGTCTCGGACGCCGTTGCTAACACTTGATACCCAGACCCCGGTATCAGACTTTGATGTACTGGCGTTCACCGTATCGTTTGAGTGGGATTACGTGAATATCTTGACGATGATGCGTCTTGCGGGAATGCCGGTCTACGCAAGCGAGCGTAACGATCGGTACCCCCTAGTTGTTCTCGGCGGAGCCGTCACATTCTTGAACCCTGAGCCGCTTGCCCCATTCGTTGATGTCGTGACTGCCGGCGAAGGCGAGGCACTAATACCGTCTCTAGTCTCGGCTGTCAGCGCAACGGATCGGAGTTCGGCCTTGCGACGCTTAGCGACTCTGCCTGGTTTCTATGTACCTACCTTGTATCGGGTGAGTTACGACGATAGAGGGGTAGTTAAGCCTTACCAGGCCACGGAGCCGACCGTCCCACCGTTCGTTTCAAAGGCTGCTGTGAGGACTATTGACGAGATCGAACCGCCATGCACCAGAGTCTTCACGCCTCAGACGGCGTTCGGTTCGCGCTTCTTGATTGAGGTGGTCCGTGGCTGTGCGAAACTCTGCCGCTTCTGTTGGGCCGGCTATAACTACCTGCCTGTACGTGCATTTTCCACTGATCGGATACTCTCATTGGCCGAGTCAGCCAAGCCCTACGCCAACCGGGTTGGTTTGGTATCGATTGCTTTATGCGATCATCCGGATATTGAAGAAATCCTCGAACGCTTACTTGCGCTTGACTACACAGTAAGCCCGGCGTCGTTGCGACTAGATGATCTCACCCCACAGATCGTACAACTGCTCCGTCAAAGTGGAGAGCGCACGGTTACGATTGCTCCGGAGACAGGGTCTGATCGATTACGGCGCGTCATAAACAAGGTCATGACTAACGCTCAAATTCTCGACAAGGCTGATCTAATCTTTTCCAGTGGTATTGAAAACCTGAAGCTTTACTTCATGCTCGGTCTGCCTACGGAAACGGACGAAGATCTCGTGGCCATTCGTGATCTTGTTGTCCAGCTTCGCGACCGGATGCTCAAGTACGCTCGTCGTCGTGGCCGCCCTGGACGAATAGTCGGCAGTGTGAATCCACTTGTGCCAAAACCCGGCACGAGTTATCAGTGGCTTCCAATGACGTCACCGGCGATAGTGGCATCTCGGACAAAGCGTCTCAAGGGTCTTTTGTCTGGCCTCGACCATGTCTATCTGTCTATCAAGTCTGAACGGCAGTCGTTTTATCAGGCGCTGCTGTCACTTGGCGATCGCCGGGTTGCTCCTGTCATCGACGCCGCCTCACAGAACGGGGGAGATTGGCGCCGAGCTGCTGAAACGGCAGATGTAGACCCTAAATTTTGGGTTTTGCGAGACCGAAGTCAGGACGAGGTGCTTCCTTGGGACATTATCGATGGTGGTATCAAGGCGGAATTTTTTCGTTCTGAGTTCTTGAGGAGTATGAGAGCAGAGCCAACCGTGCCCTCTAATCGAGGCGTCTCGCCTACTGTACTGGGCGCCTTGGCCAGTCATCAGACTTCCTAGGTGAAGGCCACAGGAATTACCGACTACGCAGTTTCCCCTTAGTTGACGTCGTCCACCGCTTGTCTTTTCGAGAATTCTTCAAACCGAAGGTCATTGCCTATGTCTTCCAAGTGACCGTGACGGTCATGTCACCTCAAGATAATTGTAATTTGTACGCCAACGACACGGTGGCGACCTTATGCTTCTAGGAACTGACCAGTAACACGTGAGCGAGTGCCATGGCATCCGAGTGTGTGATTGTCAGGAGGGAGGACTCTGCACCGAGTTGAGCAAATCGTCGCGCTGCACCTCCATGGAATTCCAGTTGCGGAGGTCCGCTACTCCGTACGACCTCAATGTCTCGCCATAGGACCTTCTGTGAGCGACCAGTGCCGAGGGCCTTCATGGCGGCCTCCTTAGCGGCGAATCTACCTGCCAAATGAGGCACAGGATTCCGGCGGTGTTGACAGTAAGCAACTTCACCAGGAGTAAACACCCTTGCCAAGAATCTCTCCCCGTATCGTTTCCAGAGCCGTTCGATACGGGAAAGCTCAGTCGCGTCGATTCCAGACCCTATGATCACCATGGGAAAAACAAACTTTTCAGTCAGATTGCCGGGTCGGTGCTATTAGCCGCTTGGCTTTCATCCATTGCCTGATTTGCTAATCGGTCGGCATCGGTATTTGAGGTTCTGGGTACGTGCTCAAAGTCGACTCGCTCAAGTTTTTCTAACAGTGTTTGTGCTTCCCGATGCAGAGGCTGCAAATTCGGATGGCGTACACGGTATCTGCCAGTCATCTGTCGAATCAAAAGCTGAGAATCGGATCTGATCAGAATGTGGCAGTGACCAGCGCCGACAAAGTAGGTCAAAGCGGCGATCAGGCCACGATATTCTGCAACGTTGTTAGTCGCGACTCCAAGTGATCCCTTAAGTTCGGCGCAGACCGTTCCGTCAGGATTTTCAATCCGAACTCCGAATCCAGCCGGACCAGGATTTCCCCTTGAACCGCCGTCGATATAGGCAACGAACATCGTAAAGAACCGTTGCAGCTACTCAGTCCGAGCTCAGGCCCAATTCTCGGGCAACGACTTGTTTACCAACTGGAAGTAAAGAATCCGACCGCAGCTTTCGCACTGAATTACTCGGTCATTCAAACGGATGTCGTTGAAAACCTGTGGACGTAAACGAACATGGCAAGAACTGCACAAGTTATTCTCGGCTTCAACAACTGCAAGGCCATTTCGCTTCTCGGCGATTTGATCAAATAGCGCCAAGACTGCAGCATCGATCTCGCTAGCCAACGACTCACGGGCAATGAGCGCCTGTTTTGCTGTAGTCTCAGATGTTGCCCGCTCCTGTTCTATTGTCTGCCGCTCGGCCTCAATTTCCGCTTCGACAGTCGCCATTGAGCGCTCTGCCTCATTTACCGAGGCAGTCAAGGCGTCAGTTTCAAGCATCGACACCAGTAGGTCTTCTTCGAAGGCTTGCACGGCACTCTTGGCCGTGGTGATTTCTGTCTGTACGGCCCATAACTCTTCGTTCGTTTTCACGATCATTTCATGTTCTTGAAACTTAGCAAGACGGCTCTTGGCATCTGAGACCTCTTTCTCAAGATTGCGGCGAACTTCCCGATTATCGTCCAGCTGCTGTCTTGCGTCACTGAGGGCTGTTCTGAGCTTATTCAACTTAGTTTCAAAGGCCTCGAACTGTGCCGGAATCGCAGCGATACGCCGTCGAGCGTCGTCAACGATGTTATGCAAGCTCTGCAGACGGATCAGTCGTTCGAGATCTGGCAGCATCGATCGAAGTTACTGTGGTGTTGCCCACGCAGGCGATGGTTCAGCTTCTCCTGCGGTAGTTGGATTCGACCTTGGGGCGGTGGATATATCAACTTCTGTCCTTCACGCTCGTTGTGTGGCAGTTGATTACTGCGTCAGTTCTTGTCTTGTTAATGGTGGGCCCACCAGGATTCGAACCTGGGACTAACCGGTTATGAGCCGGTGGCTCTACCGCTGAGCTATGGGCCCCACATTGGCTACCAGCTGACGCCCTCTCAATTGCTAAGTAGACTTGGTTCATACGCTTCCCTCTAAAAACGCACGAAGTTTTCGACTGCGAGATGGATGTCGAAGCTTTCTGAGCGCCTTGGCTTCGATTTGTCGAATTCGTTCACGCGTAACCGCGAAGCACTGGCCAACTTCTTCTAGAGTGTGGTCCTTACCATCACCGACGCCGAACCGCATTTTAATAACGCGTTCTTCCCGTGGTGTGAGGGTCTGTAACACGGATTCCGTCTGTTCTTTTAGGTTCAGGTTAATCACAACATCAGACGGCGGGACGACATTTTGATCTTCGATGAAGTCACCGAGATGGCTGTCTTCCTCCTCACCGATCGGAGTCTCCAGAGAAATTGGCTCCTGTGCAATTTTCAAAACCTTCCGAACCTTAGACACCGCTATGTCCATTCGCTCAGCGATTTCCTCCGACGATGGTTCACGACCCAATTCCTGTACTAAGGCGCGAGACGTGCGAATCAGTTTATTGATCGTTTCGATCATATGTACCGGAATTCTGATCGTGCGTGCTTGGTCGGCAATAGCTCTCGTGATTGCCTGTCGGATCCACCATGTGGCATAGGTAGAGAACTTATAGCCGCGACGATACTCGAACTTGTCCACAGCCTTCATTAGCCCGATATTTCCCTCTTGGATTAAATCGAGAAATTGAAGACCCCGGTTCGTGTACTTCTTGGCGATTGAAACGACAAGGCGTAAGTTTGCTTCAACGAGTTCTTTCTTGGCTTGTTCGGCCTGAATTTCACCGCGCGTGATTGTGTGAAGAGTACGCACGAGTTGTTCGGATGTACTCTCAAGTTCAGCGGTAAGTTCACGCAGAGCGGCTCGAATTTCCCGTTGACGTCGCATTAGTTCTTTACGTACATCTTCTTTTAGGCGACCCCGCTTCTTCTTAAGTGCTATCTGGCGATTAACGCTGTCGAGCTCACGCTGAACCCGCTGAACAGTTTCGACCGATTCCTTAATCGGGTCGATCATCCGCCGCGTTACGGCTTCGGTAAACTCAATGCGTCTAATTTCCCGGGACAGTGCAATCTTAGCGCGAAGCGTCTTCCACTTGGCGCGTCGATATTTCTTACGATCACGCTTCAAAATTCCAGAGAGCTTCGTTTCCAGCTTCTGCACAGCAACCAACGCTTTCTGAATTGAGGCTATTTGCTTCAGTAACTTACGTGCACGTGCCTCACTTCGCTCCTCACTGAGTTCTTCGTCGCCTCCAAACACTACAAGGTCTCTGATGTTTACGGTCCGGCTTTTGAGCTGTTCGCCCATGAAGATGATGCCTTTAGCCACGGTTGAAGTTCGCGAGATGGATTTAATGGCTGCAAGCTTGCCTTGTTCGATCCGCTTTGCGATTTCCACCTCTCCCTCTCTGGTAAGGAGAGGAACTGTGCCCATCTCGCGCAGATACATGCGGACCGGATCATTTGTCTTGTCGAGTGTGCCGGGCGTTAGGTCGAGATTTGGCTCTTCGGCGCCTCCCGACCTTGGGTCACGCGTTTTGTCGTCACGGGACTTTTGCTCAGACTCAACCACCTCGATGCCAGCGTTTCCGAAGGTAGTAAATAAGTCATCGAGCTCATCGGACGACGTAATCTCTGCAGGTAGTAACTCGTTAACCTCGTCGTACGACAGGTAGCCCTTTTCCTTACCGATTGTGATGAGTTGCCGGACTTCGTCGTACCTTTCTTCTAAGGATAAGGCCAAAATTTCCCCCTTATAGCAATCGTGAACTTCCCGACCTAAAATTGGCTCCCCAATAGCTCTTGTCGGACTTAAGTATTCAGAGCTTCAAGTCGCTGCACGAGTTCTCTCGTCCGTTGTAACAGCGAATTGATTCTTGCAACGCTGTCTTTGTCACCAAGGTCCTGGAGCCGATCGATTTCCTCCTGCACAGCAGCTCGTTCCCGCTCGTAGCGAAGCCTCTTCAGGGCTTGGCAGCACTCAGGAGCCGGCGCTGGAGCCGTTGGTTCATCAGCAACTTCTTTAACGATCGTGGCTTCCCCCTCGCCTAGCCGCTCGCATAACGTCTGGGGTAGGTCATTGGACGGCCACTCGTTCAGGGTGCGGGCTACCTTTAAAATTGGCGCAGAAGCCAGCCCATCGATATCGTCAGCGTCAAGTTCTGCAAGTGCCGATTGTGCACTCTCTGGTTCGTGCATAAGAGCCCAAATCAATCCTTTTTCTGCTGTTCGTAACTGCCCCTGACTGGGAAGTGTACGCTCACCTAGCGTCGGTCTGCGTTCGACCGCCGCTTTCCGAATTTCGGTTCGCACGACTTCTTGCATCACTCGAGCGCGGTGAGCCAACCGGTCCGCGAACTGGTCGCGCTGCGCGGTATCGGGAATGCGTGCTGCGACAGTCAGCATTTGGTTTAGGAAGGCCCTCCGCCCTTCGTCGCGGTGAATATCGTGCTCGGCTTCGCCCCGATCGAGCAAAAGTTCCAAATATTTCTTCGAGGTGCGCAGTTTTTCCTTATAGCTTGCACCCCCAGACGCCCTTATGAATGTATCGGGATCTTCGCCGGTTGGCAGCACTGTCACGTTGACCTGGAATCCCTCACCCAGCAGCATTTCACCTGAGCGCAGTGCCGCTGTTTGCCCAGCCGTATCCGAGTCGAAGCTCAAAATGACCTTGTCCGTCAAGCGTCCTAAAAGCTTGCACTGCTGCAATGTTAACGCAGTACCACACGTTGCAGCCACTGCTGTAATACCCGCCTGAAGTGGCTGGGCGAAATCAAAGTATCCCTCAACAAGTACCGCGTAGCCTTTTTTTTGTATTGCCGATTTAGTCAGATGGAGACCGTAGAGGGTTCGTCCTTTTGTGTAGATTGGAGTTTCCGGTGAATTTACGTACTTGGGCTGCTGTCCATTGTCCACTGCACGTCCGCCGAACGCGATGATCGCACCGCTGTCCCTGCAGATCGGAATCGTGAGGCGATTACGGAAGCGATCCACGCATGCTCCAGCGTTACGTTCGGCTACCAGTCCGCTGGTCAAGAGAAGCGGCATCGGAAAACCTTTTTGGTGAAGGTATTTCGTGAGACCCTCTCGGGTTGGTGGCGCATAGCCAAGTCCGAGCATCTCGATTGTCTGGTCGTTTAGTCCTCTATCGTGCAGTTGCTGGCGCGTTCTCGTTCCTGCCTGTCCTGCCAGGTGTTCCTGAAAATACCTCTCTGCGTGTTCGTGCACCTTCAGTAGCGACTCGCGTTCGGCAGCCGCCGCTGGATTACTTGGACCACCCTCGAGTTCTGGAATCGACACGCCAAAACGTTGTGCGAGTTGACGCACCGCGTCCTGGAAGCCAATCTTTTCCCTGAGCTCAAGGAATTTGAAGACATCACCTCCAACACCGCATCCGAAGCAGTGAAAAAAGCCCCGATCGCGATTTACGTTAAACGAAGGCGTCTTCTCGGAGTGAAACGGACACAGTCCCTTAAAGCTCGTTCCAGCTTTCTTGAGAGGAACGTGGTCTTGAATCACAGCAACGAGGTCAACCTGCGATTTGAGATCGTCGATGAAAGCCTGGGGAAATAGTCCCATTGTTAACTCTTATGCGGAGCTCCCCAGCGCGTTGAAAATACAATCAAACCCAAGGGCCCTAGGGGCACCTACGTCCATGGACGGAATAATTGCTGCGGCGTACAGAACCGGGCTCCGATGACTACAACGATAAGGTACCCGAAAGCGCAACCTACAATTCTAGCATTCCTACTGGCCTACCCTCAAGTGACTTTGTCGATGACAATACCGAGATCAACCGGAGTTACGTTTGGCGAAGGCTGCTTGGGCGCTGCACCTACGGAGAAGTCTCATTTTCTCGTCAGTGGAAGCGGCCAGTCTTCAGGCAAGGTGATTGATGGTACTAGCAATTGCCGCCGCGCCGAATCCATTATCGATGTTAACGACCGACACGCCGGTGGCGCAGCTATTCAGCATTCCCAATAGCGCGCTAATCCCATCGAAGGCGGCGCCGTAACCGACACTGGTAGGCACCGCAACTACGGGTACGTCGACAAGTCCACTCACAACACTTGGCAGTGCTCCTTCCATGCCCGCGACTACAATGATGACGCGAGCGGTGGAGAGTCGTTTCGATTCTGCGAGAACGCGATGTAGACCAGCGACCCCAACGTCGTAAAGGCGGTCGACCATGTTGCCCATGATCTCGGCTGTCACCACGGCCTCCTCGGCTACCGGTAGGTCGGATGTTCCAGCGGCAACGACCATGACGTTCCCGCGTCCCTGAGGTGCAGCCGGACCGTGTGAGATCATCCGGGCATCCTCGTGGAATACAGCGCTTGGCACAACACTGCGGACGGCATCAAAGGAGGCAGGTGATGCCCGCGTTATCAACAGGGTGTTTCCATTAGCAGTGATACGCTCTGCCACGGCCGCGATCTGCTTTGGCGTCTTGCCCAGACCGAATACCACTTCAGGGAAGCCTTGACGAATCTCGCGGTGATGGTCAATTCGCGCGAATCCAAGATCTTCGTACGGAGCTTGTCGTAAGTGGTCGAGCAGTTGCTCGTGTGCGTCGTTAACGTTGATGTCACCGCTATGAACTTGGGCGAGTAAGAACTTTAATTCAGACGGTGTCATGATTGAGTCTGAGCCTCGTTGACTTTGGTATATTTCAGCGAGTACGCTTCGGGATCGCCGCGTGGCAATTCAGTTGCCGGTATTTGATGAGCCATACATCGTGGAATGGCTTATCAGGCTTTAGTCTGCGGACAGGACTATCCCTGAGATTGAGTGGAAATTCAAGTGTTTGATAATGCGGTAGAAAAGACCCTAGCAGTTGGTGGAAAACGCCCTTCAGAGAATCGACAATGAGTAACACTGGCGAAACCTTAACTTTTGAGGCTGGCCTGCAGGATGTGATTGCTACCACCTCTGACATCTGTTTCATCGATGGGGAGCATGGGGTGTTGTCCTACCGGGGCTTCGACATTCATGACCTTGCTGCCCGGGCATCGTTCGAGGAGGTCTGCTTTCTGCTGTGGTTTGGCCGCCTGCCTACCCGGGATGAGCTCAGCACACTCCAGTCTCAGCTTGCAGAATGGCGACCACTTCCCGAGAATGTCGTGCGTCTTATGCGCTCATTGCCACCGGGGAACGGCATGGACGCGCTGCGTACACTGACATCAGCGCTAGCGCACAGTGATCCAGACGCTGCTAAGAATTCGCCGGAAGCGAACGTCCGGAAAGCTATCAGACTCACTGCACAACTGGCGACTCTTGTGGCCACCTATGGAAGGGTTGCGCAAGGTGGAACTCTGATCGACCCTGACCCTTCGCTAGGCCATGCCGAAAATTTCTTGTTTGTGCTGACCGGTGAACGGCCGGATGCGGTGGCGACTCGTGCTTTCGACGTGGCTCTGATTCTACACGCAGACCACGAGTTAAACGCCTCTACGTTCGCCGCGCGGGTTGCCGCGGCTACGCTAACCGATATCCATTCAGCTGTAGTGGCTGGAATCAGTGCCTTGAAAGGACCGTTGCATGGTGGTGCAAATGCCGACGTGATGCGGCTCTTGCTGGCGTTAGGTGACGATGCTGACCCTCCACAGATTGAGGGGGCGATCCTCGACAAGCTGGCTCGAAAAGAGAAAATCCCAGGCTTCGGCCATCGCGTATACCTGACCGAGGACCCTCGTGCGACACATTTGCGGCGGATGTCGGAGGAACTGGGTACTCGAAGTGGGCGGGAGCATTGGTACGAAATGTCTCGACAGATCGAGGTGCTTGTCGGTCACGAAAAGAACCTGAATCCGAACGTAGATTTTTATTCGGCATCCACCTACTACACTCTTGGTATCAAGGTTGATCTCTTCACTCCGGTATTTGCCGTTAGTCGTGTTGCTGGGTGGACGGCGCATATTCTAGAGCAGTATGCGAATAACCGGTTGATCCGCCCACGTGCTGACTACACCGGCGAACTGCACCCTAAAGCCTTCGTTGCAATCGATCAACGTTAGGATTACGTCATCCAACGGTCTCTCGGCTCTATCAGCTTTGGCCTATAATGGTCACCTATCAGATGGATCCCCGTTTCATTCGTAACTTCTCGATCGTTGCGCACATCGATCACGGAAAGTCGACGCTCGCTGATCGGATTCTCGAGGTCACGGGAGCCCTGCGTCCGCGCGAGATGGAAGACCAGGTGCTCGACTCGATGGACCTCGAACGTGAACGGGGCATCACAATCAAGGCCCAGGCTGTGAGGTTGCAGTACACCTCAGCCAGTGGTCAGGACTACGTGCTTAATCTTATTGATACGCCTGGACATGTTGATTTTTCGTACGAGGTAACCCGCTCGTTAAAAGCGTGCGAAGGTGCGTTGTTATTGGTCGATGCGTCGCAGGGCGTTGAGGCTCAAACGCTGGCGAACGCTTACCTCGCGGTGGAAAGCGACCTCGAAGTGATTCCAGTCATCAACAAGATCGATTTACCTGGAGCACAGGTCGAGGAGGCTAGGCGACAAATTCGCGATGTTGTTGGACTCGACGCGAGCGAAGCAATTCTGACTAGTGCGAAGGAGGGCACAGGCATCAAGGAAGTTCTTGAGGCCGTCATCGCGAGGGTGCCCCCGCCACGTGGCAGCCGCGATGCACCGCTAAAGGCGCTAATCTTTGATTCTTGGTATGACTCGTACCGTGGCGTGGTTGTCCTTGTCCGGATTCTCGCGGGCGAGTTACAAGAGCGGACGAAGGTGCGTTTAATGGCTTTGGGGGAGGATTATGAAGTTGAACAAGTGGGTGTGTTTTCGCCAAAGCCAGTTGTGACCGAGACTCTTGGTGCGGGGGAGGTTGGGTTCGTCATAGCTGGAATTAAGCATGCCAGCGATGCCAGGATTGGCGACACGCTCACTGAGGTGACGCGGCCCACCGAGACCCCGTTTCCTGGGTTCAAGGAAATGCGGCCTGTCGTGTTTGCTGGGTTGTATCCAGTCGAGGGTCATCAATATCCTGACCTGCGCGAAGCCTTGGAGAAGCTTCGACTTAACGACTCCTCGTTTTTCTTTGAACCGGAAACGTCGGCAGCACTCGGGTTTGGGTTTCGGTGCGGGTTCCTTGGATTACTCCACATGGAAATTGTCCAGGAGAGGCTCGAACGGGAATTTGACATGGACTTAGTAACAACGGCCCCGGGAGTACTGTATCGCGTGACGATGACCTCCGGAAACGTTAAGGAGATCGATAGTCCAGCAAAGCTTCCCGGGACCAGTGAAATTCAGCGGATCGAGGAACCAGTTATTACGGCGATGATTCTGACACCGGCCGAACATGTAGGTGCCACGCTGCGGCTTTGTCAAGAAAAGCGCGGAGTCCAGAAGAGACTGGAATATCTGTCCTCGAACCGTGTCCTTGTAACATATGAGTTACCTTTCAGTGAAGTGGTTTTAGATTTTTATGACCGATTAAAGACACTGTCACGAGGTTATGCCTCATTGGACTATCAGGTATCTGGATACTGGGAGTCACCGTTGGTTAAGCTCGATGTTCTAGTGAATGGCGAGCCAGTAGATGCGCTGTCGATGATCGTGCATCGTGATACGGCGTATGAGAGAGGAAAGGCTTTCGCCAACAAAATACGTGAGTTGATTCCACGTCAGATGTTTGAAGTGGCGATCCAGGCCGCGATCGGTGGACGCATTATCGCCCGAGAGTCGGTGAAAGCGTTACGTAAGAATGTCTTAGCGAAGTGTTACGGTGGGGACATTTCACGAAAGCGGAAGCTATTGGAGAAACAGCGCGAGGGCAAGAAACGGATGAAGCGGGTTGGCCGTGTTGAGATTCCTCAGGAGGCTTTCCTTGCGATCCTGAAAATGGATTCGAGTGCAAACTGATATGTCTGCGTTTCGCAAGTCGACACTTCGCGAGTACTTTGAGTCAATCGTTGTTGCCGTGATTCTAGCTTTGTTTATCCGCACCTTCGTTGTGCAAGCGTTCAAGATTCCCACCGGCTCGATGGAACAAAATCTGCTGATTGGCGATCATCTCTTGGTGAATAAGTTTGTGTTTTCACCCACAGCCACTGGTGCTGAGCGCAGCATACTCCCGGTCACCTCCATCAAGAGGGGTGACGTAATTGTCTTCAAGTATCCTGAGGATCCCGAGCGGGATTTCATCAAACGTGTAATTGGATTACCAGGCGACGTTGTGGAGGTCAGACATAAGCGAGTATATATTGATGGCCGTCCTCTAGATGAACCCTATGTGTATTATCTGCGACCACCGTCGGACGTGGCTTCACCCTTCGGCGTTGGCGACCTTCGAGAACAATATGGCCCGGTCACCGTTCCGCCGAGTGAGTATTTTGTAATGGGGGACAATCGAGACAACTCTCAAGACAGTCGGTATTGGGGCTTTCTGCCGCGTGGTTTGGTTAAGGGAAGAGCCCTCGTCATCTATTGGTCATATGAAAGTGAAGATGACGAAGGCTATGCAACTGGTGGCAGAACAGGAACCCGTCGGTTCTGGTCGGTCATCACGCGCTTTTTTACACACACTAGGTGGGAAAGGTTACTGCAGCCCATCCGATGAGGGTGCGCACCACCGGTTTTAGTGTTCGGCGCCCTACCAATCTTGGAGAACAGCGTTCATAAGTTCCGAGCGCTCAGACAGTGGAAACCGGTGCTGTCCTTGTACCAAAAATAGCCGTACCTACCCGGACCATTGTTGCACCTTCAGCGATAGCTGTTTCAAAGTCGTGGCTCATGCCCATTGAAAGCTCTTGTAGCATTGTTCGGTCTACGCCACTGGCAACTACCTCATCACGAAGTTCGCGAAGTTGCCGGAAGTAGGGACGGGTCTGTTCCGGATTCTCTTCAAAGGGTGGTAGTAGCATCAGTCCACGGACCCGAACCGCCTGGCAACCTGCAGCCACATCGAGAATCCGAGAAAGATTTGAAGGCGGCAGTCCGTGCTTCGTTGTCTCACCTGCGAGGTCCACCTGAATAAGCAAGCTCAGGTGAGTTTCTTGTTCGGTTGCTACTTGTTCGAGACGCTGGAGTAGTTCAATCCTATCGACTGAATGGATCCACGAAAACGGTTGGACGACCTTCCGTACTTTATTTGTCTGCAGATGTCCGATCAGATGCCATCGTAAATCGAGGTCGCTGCCCTCGTCGCATTTACGGAGCGCCTCTTGCACACGATTTTCACCAAACTCGGTTTGACCAGCGTGGGCGGCCATTCGGACCTGATCAATCCCAAAAGTTTTTGAAACCGCGATCAAGCGCACATCATCAGGGTTCCGTCCCGCCGCACGTGCTGCGACACCAACACGGTGGCGGATGTCGCGCAAGTTTCTGGCGATGGGATGATGGGAAGAAAGAGACGTGGGAGCATCAGGGTATTCATTACCCGCTGCCCACTCATGGCTAGACGCCATGGCTACTGCTGCAAGGTTTGGATCATCGCCCTAGCTTGGTCTGCGTACTGTCCGCTGGGGTCCAGTTCAATATACGATTCGAGCGCCGTCACGGCGTCCGCCATGTCGCCCGTATTGAGATGTGTCATGGCCAGCCAGTAGTGCGCTTCAGCGTGACTCGGGTCGAGGGAAATTGTCTCCTGGAATTGAGCTTTCGCCTCGACGACGTTCCCTGCATTCATGTAAATGACGCCTTGGTTGTAGATCGCGATCGGATCCGCTGCCGCACCTTCCGCGCTTCCGGACAACCGCGCGGCTTCGGCACTAGCTTCGGCAGCTTCATCAAAGCGGCGCTGACTATTGTAAATATTCGAGAGATTGATGTAGGCGTTCGCATAATCGGGCCTCAGTTCAATAACTCGTTTGAAGGCTGCTTCTGCCTCATCAGCATTTTCGAGTTCAAGGTGGGAAATACCTATGTTCTGATAACAGTTGTAGCAGGAATCCAGAATTTCAATCGCGAGGAGGAACTGGGTGATTGCTTCCTGATGGTTGCCTGCCTGCATTGCGTCAGAGCCTAACCCGAAGGACGATTCAAATTCCTCGCGGTTCTCAATTATTGCCAGGTCTTCCTCGGAAAGTGCAGCGCTCGCTGCTGCAGCGGCTGCACCAATGTTAAGGTCGACTGTCAAGTTCTGACCTTCTCGGATCGTGAACACGGCGGCTGCACTTCCCACGCCCTCTTTTTCAGCCGTTACTTCGTAGCTGTTCGCTCTGAGACCCATGATGCGATAGGTCCCGTCGTCGTTCGTCTCGGCGTCTAAGACCATGCGTGGCACACCTTGGGTAATAGCTGTGACTGTGGCCCCTGCAATCCCAACTCCTTGGCTGTCTGTGACGCGGCCAACCAGTATTCCTGACGACTGGCCGAAGGCAGGGACTACCATGAAAGCCACAGCTGAAGCGGCGAGAATCACTTGGAATCGCAATAAACTCGATTTACAGAACATTTGGGCACTCCTCCATCGACGGTATCACTGACAACCGCTCTCTAGTCTACATCGAACCTGCACGCTAATAGTGTCGCTAACCACACCTTGTCGCGTCAAGCCACTGGTCCTATGAATCGACCGACCTCTTCAACATCATGGGTTACGGGTGCGGGCGGAAGTGAGGCGAGAAACCGTTGTCCATAACCCTTGGTTCTGACCCGAGGGTCAAGAATTGCCAGCACGCCTCTGTCCGACCGATGTCGAATTAGCCGTCCAAGACCCTGCTGGAGCGCCAGGATCGCTAGTGGCACTTGATAGTTAGTGAATGGGTCTTCACCACGCACGACGAGTGCCTCCATGCGCGCCGCTGTGATCGGATCCCCCGGGGACACGAAGGGTAATTTATCAACGATGACACAGCTGAGCGACTCGCCAACGACGTCTACGCCCTGCCAGAAACTGGATGTGCCAAGCAGGACAGCGTTTGCGGTCTGACGAAAGCGTCTCAGTAATGTTGACCGCGGAGCTGATCCCTGCACGAACAACGGAAAATCCAGTCCGGCTTCGGTGATGATGTCCCGAACGCCGTATAGATTAGCGTAGCTCGTAAACAGCACGAGTGCTCGTCCCTCCGTGCGTTTGATAATTTCGGTAATCTCGACGGCTGCAGCCTTGGTAAATCCAGATGTACGCGGGTCGGGCATCCGGCGGGGGAGGTACAGGATAGCCTGATGCCCGAAGTCGAACTCCGAGGGCAACCGTAACTCGTAGGCTGGACCCACGCCTAGTCTCGTCCGAATGTAATCGAAGTTACTGTCCACCGCCAACGTTGCGGAAGTCAGGATTTTGCCGTCCAACCGTTCCCAAATCGAGTCTCGGACCATGGTCGAAACATCGATTGGTGAGGCTCGAAGAAACACACCCCGATTCCTGATTTCTAGGAAAAATACGTGGGTTGGATCACTAGCTTGAAGCGTGAATCGCAGTTCATGGTCGACCTCATGGACGCGATGCTCGAGTGCACGAAAGTCTTCCGGTAGATCTGTCAAGAGCCCAAGTTCAGATTCCAGTGAGGATAAAGCGTCGAGGAGTGCGCGACCTAGATCCGCGAAAGGTTCGAACGTAGCAGCATCAATTCGTGAACGAACTCCTGCCGGTTCACTCTTTGAGCCGCGCACGGCAGTGAAAAATGCGTCCGCACCGTCTCGAACCTGTCCTAACGCGGCACGAACTGTGTCGGCGGGGACAGGATCTAATGGTAGACCGGCTTCCATGAGACGGAAGCCATCCTTAATCAAATCTTCAACACGAAACGTACTCACCGAAATGCCAAAATATTGTGTGGCGACATCCTCAAGTTGATGTGCTTCGTCAACGACGGCAAATGAGTAATCGGGAATAACCTCACCGTATCCACTTTGCCGAACGGCGGCATCAGCGCAGAGCAAATGGTGGTTGACAATCACTATGTCTGATTCGATAGCACGCTGGCGCATCTGCGTGACAAAGCAGTCGTTGTATTCTGGGCATTCGGTGCCGAGACAGTTCTCTTGTGTTGCTGAGACTTCACTCCAGAGCGGAAGGTCATCTGGAAGATCCTCGAGCTCCGCTCGATCACCGATCTCAGTTTGTTGAGCCCATTCTTTCAACGTTGTGAGATATGCATGATCGGTGGTGGGCCGGGGCATGGGACTGTCACATGCAGCTTCAAAGCGATGCAGACACAGGTAATTGTTGCGCCCTTTCATATAGGTCGCCTTGAAGGGGATATTCAATGCTTCATGTAGAAGGGGAAGATCTTTAAAGTAGAGCTGTTCTTGGAGGTTCTTTGTACCGGTCGACACCAAGACACGGCGTCCACTCAGAAGGGCCGGGATGAGATAAGCCAGCGTTTTACCCGTACCTGTACCTGCTTCGGCAAGTAAAGCACCGCCGCTCTCGAATATATCCGCAACAGCTACCGCCATATTGCGTTGGCCGCTCCGGACTTCGAAAGCGTCAATGGTGCTAGCGAGAGCACCGTCAGGATCGAACGCTTTTAGAACGCGTTCTCCTAGGGTTAAGCGTTCGGGTGAAGGGGGAACTCCCGACACAACTTTTGCACCTCAGCACGTACTGTCCCAGTGACTGATGTGTCACCCGGCCTAGCCAGCACGCGGCCAATCAACTCTCCGATCGTGTTCATTTCTGATTCACCCATTCCTCGAGTGGTTACAGCCGAGGTTCCGATGCGGATACCACTAGCAACGAAAGGTGGCTTCTTATCGAATGGAATGGCGTTCTTGTTGACCGTTATTCCTGCCACTTCCAAGGCTTCTTCCGCCTGCCGACCTGTAAGGCCACGCGCTAGTACGTCGACGAGGATGAGGTGGGTGTCTGTGCCGTCGCTAACAAGCCTGAAGCCGTGTCGAATTAGTGCTTCAGTTAAATGCTTTGCGTTTGTGATGACCTGGCGTTGATAGGCCACGAATGAAGGCTCGCTTGCTTCCCTCATGCAGACGGCCTTACCTGCGATGACGTGCATCAATGGCCCACCCTGAACGCCTGGGAAAACGGCCCTGTCGATCTCTTTCGCGAGGGACTTTCGGCAGAGGATTACGCCGCCGCGAGGACCCCGCAGCGTCTTGTGCGTGGTCATAGTTACCACGTCAGCGTGAGGCACCGGCGACGGATGTAGCCCAGCTGCTACGAGACCAGCGATGTGGGCCATATCCACGATGACTCGTGCGTCTATGGCAGCGCCAATCGCCGCGATATGTCCGAAGTCGATCTCTCTCGGATAAGCGCTAGCCCCGGCAATGATAACCTTCGGGCGATGTTGGCTAGCAAGGTCTGCCATGGCATCGTAATCGATCCGTTCGTTATCGCTCCGGACTCCATAGGAAATAAAGTTGTAAAGCTTGCCAGAAAAACTTAGTGGGTGGCCGTGTGTTAGGTGCCCGCCGTGGGCCAGGTTCATGCCCAGAACCGTATCGCCAGGTTTGAGCAGGGTGAAATAGGCGGCCATATTGGCCTGTGCCCCGGAGTGTGGCTGGACATTTGCGTGCTCCGCACCGAAAAGTTTCCTTGTTCTGGTGATCGCTAGGGACTCGATCTCATCGTAAAACTCGCAGCCACCGTAATAACGCCGGCCTGGATATCCCTCAGCATACTTATTGGTCAGAATGGAACCCGTTACCTCCATTACCGCCCTACTGACGAAGTTTTCTGAGGCGATTAATTCCAGACCTTCGTTCTGGCGACGGCGTTCTCGTGACAAAGTTTCCGCGATAGCCGGATCGACGGAGACCAGTGTACGGAGGCGAGAAGTTTGGTCGACCATGGTTTAGAGTCGACGGCAGACAGCGCGTGAAGCGGTGTCAGACGTCGCGCCGACGCTCGAGTTCAGCAATCTTGGCAATGCGTCGTTCGTGCCGACCCCCCAAAAACGATGTATTGAGAAAGACTTGTACGATCTTGAGAGCTATTGGGGTCGTTGTGACCATTGCCCCTAGCGCAAGGACATTCACGTCGTTATGTTCCCGACTCAGTTGCGCCGATTTAATATCGAGTACGTTAGCAGCCCGCACACCAGCGATCTTATTCGCGGCCATCGCCATACCGACACCGCTTCCGCAAATGAGTATTCCTCGGTCGTGGGTTCCCGTCGCGACAGCCTTTGATACCGGCCAGGCAAAATCTGGGTAGTCGACCGCTTTATCTGATTTAGTACCGAAATCTGTCACTGTGAACCGCAGTTCTGCCAGTACCCGCTTGACTTCGTTTTTCAACGACACGCCAGCATGATCCGCACCGAGCGCAATCTTCACAACAGGATTGTACTATAAGCGTTGGCAGACGCTGGATAGGACTATCTTTCGAGCTCTGGCAGTTTGTATTACCTGAAAGCACGTGAACTGTTGTTATCAGCAAGCTAGGGGCAGTTCGCGATCATGCGATTGGGCGCGACCTTTCGGAATCCGCTGGGTAGCGTAAAAAGGCTGCGTGGTATAGTGCCGCTCAGGTTAAGCACAAGCTGTGTCGTGAACCCGGGTTGTCCTGGTGGAAGCTTGCAAACTAACGTTGTTCCGCGATGGGGACGATCTGAATTATTGTGCTGTAGTGACTCGGTTGTCCCTCTGGCGACGAGTTCGGGTAACCGGCCGCGCCGTTCCAGGTGTAGTCCTTGATCGTTACGCTCGGCGGAAACGCCATTGTGTCTCGATTAAATTGTCCTAGTTCGAACATGTGGACCGGCGGTTCCCTAAATACTCGATCACCACGCCTATCTAGAACCGCCGAATAGTAGTCGACCATGTTCTGGAAACTGGCGTTTGTGCCGAATAGGTAATACCGCTGGCCGCGACGCGCGTCGTAGGACACCAGATATTGAGCATTTGGATAGACCGGCACTCCCAGCGTATCTTCACTTGGCGCCTCTAGGGTTGTTTGAGATGGCCGGTGCTCGACTTCAGCGGACCGGGAGAGCGGCGACTTGACTTTGTGAAGGGGTTCAGTCGGATTATGGGATGACTTTGGCCCAGGCTGCGCAATTACTGATGTAGCAATACTCACCAACAGAAAAAACAGAATGATTCCAGTAAATGGTGAGATCGGTCGCAACATCCTCTTACTATTATCGAGATGTCGAGACGTAGGTGCAAGGAGAGAGGACCAGACAACCTGTGAGACACGACCGAATTCGTGAATACGAAGCCTTTTGTGAACGCCATAGTGACTGGGCGATCACCATGGTGGAAGCGCTCGTAAGAAGGGAATCACCGACGACGGATAAGGTGGCTGTGGACCGGTGTGGGGTTGCTCTAGCTGAGTACCTAAATGATATCGGGGCCCATGTCACGGTACTTCCTCAGGACAGCGCGGGAGACCATCTATTTGCTGAACTCGGCGATGGTCCGACCCAGGTCCTCTTACTCGGACATTTCGATACGGTGTGGCCGCTGGGGCAATTGGAACGCATGCCGTTGCAGCGGAAGGGGCATCGATTGTTTGGTCCGGGTACCTTCGACATGAAAGGTGGAATTGCTATCGGCGTGTTAGCGGCACGGGCTGTGCTTGAAGTTGGGATGACCCAGGCCGCGCGTGTTGCGATGCTGTGGACTTCTGACGAGGAGACAGGAAGCGCGACTTCGCAGCAGGTGATTCTGCAACAGGGAGAGCGCAGCAAAGCAGTGCTTGTTCTTGAGCCCTCAGGACCAAGCGGAGCCGTTAAAACAAGTCGCAAGGGCTGCGGGCAGTTTGAGTTGACTGTGACTGGAGTTTCGGCGCATGCAGGCATCGAACCTGACCGGGGTGCCAGCGCAGTGCACGAGCTCGCACGACAAATCGTCTCTCTGGAATCGCTACAGGATGTTGAGTCTGGCGTAACAATCAATGTCGGTCGGGTATACGGAGGAACACGTCCAAATGTTGTTGCCGACAAAGCGCAAGCTATGGTCGATGTCCGGGTCCGTACCGTGGCTGACGCTGACAGGATTGAGCGAGCATTCGCTGGTCTCACGACTGACGACCCACGCACTCAACTACAGGTGAACGGAGAGTTCCGACCGCCGTTAGAGCGCAATGCGGCAGTGCGCCGATTGTATGAAGTTGCGAAACAGGTAGCATCCGACCTTGGTCGAGACTTGACGGAGTTTAGTACCGGTGGTGGGTCGGACGGTAACCTAACCTCGGCGCGGGGTATACCTACATTGGATGGATTAGGTGCTGTTGGAGAGGGAGCCCATGCACTGCACGAGCAGATTGACATTTCAGCCTTGCCGTGGCGGGCCGCAATGCTCGCCGGTGTGATCGCCCGTGTGGTCGAGGAATAAATGATGATGGCTCTGCCAAGAACTCATTTCCAAGGTTTACTTCATCCCGAGTGGCCTCGGTTATGAGCTTCTTTCGTGCCGTTATTCGCGGTCACACGCCTGACGCCAATAATCTAGTAGGTCAGAAAGGGTTTGGTTGAGAGGAATTTGTGGAGTCCAATCGAGCTCAGAGCGAATCCGTTTTGAGTCGCCCAAGAGTATCGGAGTGTCGTTGGGACGGAACTTGGAGGGATCCACTTGGACCGTTACCTTTACCTGAGCGAGAGCGACAATGTTATCCAGTACCTCTCTTATCGAATAGCCGTGGCCTGAACAGACGTTGTAGATTCTTCCTGAAACACCGTGATTGGCAAGCATTCTATAGGCGCGGACGACGTCACGTACGTCTGTCAGGTCTCGGACGGCGTCGAGATTGCCAGTGTGAATAATCGGTTCTACTTGGCCTTTTTCGATTCTTGCAATCCGCCGCGCAAAGCCGGAAGCAGCAAAGGACGGTGATTGGCGAGGTCCATGATGATTAAACGAGCGAGTTAGGATAGTCGCGTAACTGCCTTCCTCAGCAAGCCTAATGCTCAGTTGCTCTTGAGCGAGCTTACTCACGGCATAAGGGCTGGACGGCCCCAATGGGGCTTCCTCAGAGAGGGCTAAGCTGGACGGTCGGTAGACGAGTGCTGAACCAGGAATTACGATTCTTGTTTTAAGTTGTGAGCGCCGGACAGCTTCGAGTAGGAAATGGGTTCCTCGAACGTTTGTGGCAAGGGTGTTTGCGGTCTGTTCCCAGGATGACCCGACATGAGCAGCCCCCGCACAGTGAAAAATGACATCCGGCTGACTTTCCTCAACCGTTTTACTAACCGCCCTAGCGTTAAGTAAGTCGACTGGCAGCCACCGGACTAGGCTGGATTGGGCGCGTTGTCTATTCGGTTCGGTTCCTGGTCTGTGCCAACCGTCAACTGGAAGGCCCTCGTTGCCCAGTAAGTCAACAAGATGGCTTCCAACGAAACCTGCTGCACCAGTGACCAGTGCCCGAGGTCGGTTGTCCTCAGCTTTAATGGCTGTACTACTCCTGATAGTAGGTTCTGAATACGGGAATGTTTTCCTTAACTGGTCGCCACCATGACTCGTTTTCCTGATACCACATCACGGTATCGGTTAGTCCCTGAACGAAGTTGACCATTGGCTGCCATCCGAGCTTCCGCAACTTCATGGTGTCAAGGCAGTACCGGTGGTCATGACCAGGACGGTCATCGACACGCTGAATCAGCGAATCCGGCTTGTTTAGCAGTCGAAGGAGTTCTCGGGTCAATTCGATATTAGTAATTTCGTGACCACCACCAACGTTGTAAACCTCGCCAGGTTCGCCATCCGCTATTAGAAGGTCGAGTGCGCGACAATGGTCATCAACATGCAGCCAGTCGCGAACGTTTAGGCCGTCGCCGTAGAGTGGTACGGTGCGGTCATCGATGGCGTTTGTGATGAATAAAGGTATTACCTTTTCTGGAAACTGGTTCGGGCCATAGTTATTTGACGCGCGCGCGATGACGATTGGTGTGTTGTGCGTTGCCCAGAAGCTATAAGCGAGACGGTCGGCACCAGCCTTGCTGGCTGAGTACGGATTGCTTGGTCGAATCTCATCGGTTTCTCGGCTGGCGCCCTCCGAGACACTACCGTAGACCTCGTCAGTCGACACTTGGATAAAACGTCGAAGTTTCTCAGCGTTACGGGCGGCTTCCAGTAAAACAAAGGTTCCGTAGACGTCAGTCATAATGAAGTCGCTAGCGTTCACAATTGACCGGTCAACATGGGTCTCTGCGGCAAGGTGCAGAACAATCTCGGCTTGCTCGACCAGCGGCTTCACGATTATCGGGTCTGTAACGTCACCCTGGATGAAGGTGTGTCGGGGATTGTCCTTGACCGACTGAAGATTCTCGAGCCGACCTGCATAGGTCAGCTTATCGAGTGTAGTGATCCGCCAATCAGGGTGAGCATCTAGCGCGAACTTGACGAAGTTACTGCCGATGAAACCTGCGCCACCCGTGACGAGAACCTCAACCATCGACTCTTGACCAGTCGTAGGGAAGCTTACCGTGGGGGTCTAACCGGTATTCATCGGGTTCCGAGTACTGATAGGCCTCGTTCGCAATATTGGCAACCAGTGAAGGTTCCGTTCCGATGCATTTCCATCCGTGATAGACGAGCGCTGGTACCTGCACTAGCATCGGATTCTTTGAGCCAATGAAGAATTCGTTCACTGTCCCTTCGGTTGCTGAGCCGGACCGAGTATCGATTAGGACGAGTTTCACCATGCCTGAGATACAGGCAAAACTATCGATCTGCTTTTTGTGATAGTGCCAAGCTTTGACGACGCCTGGGTAGGTTGCTGACACGTACACTTGGCCAAACTTTGTGAAGAGTTCTGTATCGTCGGATCGCAGGATTTCCATCAACCAACCTCGCTCATCAGCGATGAGACGCAATGATTTGGTCTTGACTCCCTCGATTCTTGTGACTGTTCCAGTTGCAGTGTAGGCTTCGGGATCTTTCGTCATAGGGTCATGATCCTCCGTTGGCGGTCTATCATGGTATCCCGACCTCTGAGTTGTCTCCCAGCATGAATCGATACGTCGACGGCGTTCCTGGATCGCGCAAAATCTTCACATTCTTACCGATCAGGCTATCGGTCATCCGGCTTTGAAGCCCGCTGAGGTCACTGCCTTCCAAAACTATACTGTGTTCAATTGCTGAGTCATGGACTCTTACATTGTTCATGATCGAGGTAAATGGTCCAATGTCGGCACTCGTGATCCTTGCATCTGCACCAATAATTGCTGGCCCTCGAACCTTAGACTGTTTGATCGATGCACCTGGCTCAACGACCACGTTCCCGTCAATTTGGGAGTCAGTGTCGACCTCACCGTCGATCCTTCGCTCCATAGTTTCTAGGATTAGTCTATTGGCTTCGAGTATGTCTTCTAGTTTGCCGGTGTCCTTCCACCATCCGTCGACGATATGCGGTGTCACCGTTAGACCATTATCAATGAGCTGTTGAATAGCGTCGGTTATTTCCAACTCATTACGCGGACTAGGTGAGATGTTCCGAACAGCCTGAAATACCTCAGGTTGGAACATGTAAACGCCGACCAGAGCTAAGTCACTCTTAGGTTTCGCCGGTTTCTCGACAAGCTTTTTCACACGGCCATCTTCTGCAAGCTCTGCAACGCCGAACCTTTCTGGGTCCGATACGCGCGCAAGCAGGATCTGAGCGGCCGGTTGTGCGTCAACAAAACGTTCAACGAAAGGTACGATGCCCTTTGCTAGGAGATTGTCTCCAAGGTAGACAATGAATGGATCGTCGCCAATGAAGGATTGGCTAATGAGTACGGCATGTGCCAGACCACGTGGCGCGTCCTGTTCGATATAGGTGACGTCAATATTCCAGGCAGCGCCGTCACCGACGGCTGCGCGTATTTCCGCCTGAGTATCGCCGACGACAATTCCGATATCACGGATCCCTGCGGCAGCCAGTGCTTCGATGCCGTAAAACAACACCGGCTTGTTCGCGACGGGAACTAGCTGTTTAGCGCTGGTGTAGGTCAGGGGGCGCAAGCGAGTGCCTCGTCCCCCGCTTAGAATCAATCCTTTCATCGGAGTTGTTCCTGATTACCGAAAAAGGCACCAAAAAAGTTTGAGAACGACCCAATACCGGCCAAGGTAAATGAGACGTTGATTCGGCGGTCGACAGGCATACGGCTGTGACGTCCGTAGTAGCCTCTAAGCCCTGTAAAGTTGAAGCTTTGATACTCCGCGGATATGCCACAGCATTGGGCGTTGTAGTACGCCATAAAACGCTGTTGCATAAAGCTGTTTCTTAACATGTCGTAGTTAAACGTGTAGATGCCCCCTGCACGATTTCCACGGGAACGTATGATTGTCGATGCGTTGAGATAGTGGTTAAGTTGCGCGCGATTGTTGAACCCCTGAAGCCCCTCGATGTATCGGCGCTGGCTCCATCCGCCTGTCGTCTGGAGCCAATCGCTCACTGCCAGCGTGCCGCTTGCACTGATCTCGCGAAATGCGCCATAACGTGTGTCGTACTCTGCCCGTACCGAGGTGTTGATTTGGTCGTTTGGGCTGCTACGTACGAGCAGTGAAACGGGAGTCAATCGGCTGGGTGCTGTACCGTTAAAGCTTGTCCGAAATCTACGATCAAATTGTGAGGCTCTGTCGTCGGTGTAAAAACTCTGAAGAAGTGAAATGCTCAACACTTCGCGAGCGTCCCCTTGGCGCCGACGGGCCAAGAATCGGTTGACGAGGCCATAGCCTAGCCGCGTCACGCTGCCCACGACCATGTCGGTTCCTTCGAGTTTGACGATTTGATTAAAGTTGTTGATCGCCGTTGCGCGCTGCACTGTAACCGTTGGCTCAATCAAGTGTTTGAAACGCTCAGCATATCCACTGTTCGGGGTATCCCAAATTTTCATGAAGACCGGTCCAGTAATGGTTGACTGTAAGTCGAAGTACTGGCGAAAAATGCCTTCGTCGACCTGTAAACTTTGCTCTGGGTCGAATCGTTCTGTCCAGTAGGTGCCTCGCCACGCTACCGAAGTATTCACTGTCAAGAATGGCCATTTTGTGAACGGAATCCGAATTTTCGGATTGAAATCAAGGCGGGTTAGTCCGAGGTCCTTAACCTGGTCATTGCTACGTCCCTGTCGGACTAGGGTCCCAGCCTCAGCTCCCAGTGAGAAGTAGATCGGCCAGTTTTGCGCGATTGGCCGATCAGCTCGTCTCAGCGAGAGCCTTGGCGTCGATCCGACTAGGGTTGATGCAGTGTCGCCAAAAAAGGTTTCATTCCAGTCGAACGTTCCACTCAGGGTGTAACTGCCCCAGTTACCCTGAACGTTGCCCAGGAACCGCCGCTGTCGACGGGAGGCTTCGAGCACGTTCGTATGAAAAGTTTGTTGGACAGTAACGTCTGAGAAGTAATCGACCCGTCCACGGGCACGAATGTTAGAACCAAGCGATTGGTTAAAATCACCGGTCAGCTGAAAGCTTCGCCTTGCCGGTATGACATCATTCTCATCCTCCGAAAGGGTAATGGCAGGTTCGTTGAGGAAATAGGCCGTTAAATCACCACGAGAAGTGCCGGCTCCAACATACCGGTACTGCGCGCCTGTTCCCTGACCCGCAGTCGAGAACCAATCATGCATGATCGTCGCGTCGTTACTGCGGTTGATTGCCCAGAAGAAGGCGTTGCTCAGTGACTGTCCCCTAAACGTCGAACTACCGTACGCGGGAAGCAGGAAACCGGTTGACCGATCGTCCTCTTGAATCGGATAGTACATCACTGGAAGGTATAAGAGCGGCACTCCTTTTACTTTGAGAACCGTGTTCTTAAGAATTGCGTAATCATCGAGGTTCACCACGGCCGAACTCGTTGTTAGCTGCCATCTGGGCGTCGGCTGTACGCAAGTCGTAAAGCCACCATCTGTGATGCGATATTTACGAGGTCCGAGCTTGTCAATTGTCTCTCCGTAAAAATACACATCAGGTTCTTGAGTACCAAAAAAGCTTCGGTCAACCTCGGCGTCTCTTAACGAAACGGTGCCGGTGGCTACAAAAAAAGTACCGGTTCGAGTTTTCATATCGAACTCGACACGATCCGCAGCGAGGCTAGTGTCGGCCGATGTATAAACGACGTTACCACTAGCTACTAATCGCTCCGTATCAGTAAATAACTCAACCTCTTCAGCAAAGAATTTCCAGTCGTCACGCTCAATCTCCACCGCACCGATCAGGCGCACATGGTCATCACCAATTCTTTCAATGCGAAATTGTCTAGAGTTGTAACCCTCGAGTAATTGGGCTACGCCCACGAGTGGAAACATTAAGATGCAGATAAGAATGAGTTGCAGCAGGCGAGTCATTCGCAAAGCGCAGGTGTCAAGATCGCTGCGACTCCTATTAGAAACGCGGCGCGCTGTCCGGATGCGCCGAGGACGCCACGTTACTAAAACCCCATCAACCAGCATAGTCATCAGTTAGAGTGCATCGGATGTTCTCGTTGGCCTCAATGGTGCTGAGGAGGTGACCGACCAAAAAGATTGATCCTGTTGCACAAGTGTCAGGAGCATCACTTAGGGCCAATGCCACTGCAGCCTGTGGGTCTGATTCAATGGCTACGTTCGTTTTCGGCGAACGCTCACGCACGCAGTCCGCAAGGATACTCGCGGAAATCGCGCGCTCAGTGGCCATCGTTGTACAGACAATATGACTTGCGAGCGGCGCCAGCATGTCAATGATACCCGCTATGTCCTTATCCCGCATGATGGCTAGCACGAACGACAAAGGAGCATCTCTGACTTCAGCAAGATATTCAGCTAATGCTCTGGCTGCATCGGGATTGTGAGCGGCATCGAGCAGAACACGGCCGGAAGGAACCTTGATCCATTCCAGTCGACCGTGCCAGGTTACGTTGGTAAGGCCAGAGATAATTGCTGGTGTGCTTACCTTGATTCCTTGGCACGCTAGCCCTTCAAGCAGTCTCACGGTGGTGACCGCGTTTACGGCTTGGTGTCGGCCCTGAAGGCCTAGACTGACTTGGTCGTAATGCCGCACGGGAGTTTCAAGTGACAGCCGCGTGGCATCTGGAGTGCAGTGGACACTCACGGAGATACCCTGTTGCGAGTCGATAAATCTAGCTCCCCGCTCACGACACGTTGCTGCAATGAGGTCTTGGATCTCCGGCACAGTTTGACCTAGCACGACAACGGTATTCGGTTTGATCACCCCGGCCTTTTCATATGCAATATCGGAAATCGATTTTCCAAGCTGAGCTTCATGGTCCAGGGCAATTGTTGTAATTGCAACTCCGACAGGATGGACCACATTTGTTGCGTCAAATCGACCACCAAGACCAACTTCTAGTACCGCAAGTTCAACTTCGGCTTGCCTGAATGCGACGAAGGCCGCAGCAGTCGTGACTTCGAAGAATGTAGGCGATACTTCGAGTCGGCCCTCCCGGCGCAGCCGGTTGACCGCATGCCGGACAGTTTCAACGGCCAAGTCAAATTCTCTGGTTGTTATTGGCTTGCCCGCAATCGAAATTCGTTCCTCCAGCCGGACTAGGTGAGGTGACGTGTAGCGCCCCGTGTGGTATCCATCAGCACGTAGGGCAGCTTCAGTCATCGCTGCGACTGAACCTTTTCCGTTGGTGCCCCCAATCACGAGTGATTTGAATGTTCGTTCGGGGTGTGCGAGTGCCTCGCACAGTAGGTTCATGTTGTCCAAACCCAGCTTGATACCGAACTTCTCGAGGTCACGTAGGTAGGAACTCACGTCCGCTGAGGGTGTGAGATTGACCATTTCAGGGTGTGGGTTCTGAGAAAGTTCAGGGCTTCTTGGTTGCGTTGGGCCTATCCGTGCCTGAATCTGTTTCCTTACGTGGACCCGACACTGATAACTCAGCCGGTCCGGTATCAGGCCCTGTATCGACTGATTCGTCTAGGCCTTTCTCGACTGCCGTTGTTTCTTGAGAGGTGGTATCCACCACAGTGCGGTTTGCACCCATAAACCTCAATGCTCTCGACAGCGTTTTCTTGAGTTCCCGACGGTCCACGACAGCGTCAAGCATGCCGTGTTCTTGAAGGAACTCACTACGCTGAAATCCCTCAGGTAATTTCTGACGGATTGTTTGTTCGATTACTCTTGGGCCAGCGAAGCCAATTAACGCCTTCGGCTCGGCAATGTTGAGGTCGCCCAACATCGCAAAGCTGGCTGTGACTCCGCCCGTGGTGGGGTCGGTAAGGACCGAAATGTAGGGGAGCCGTGCCCGGTCTAATCGGGCCAAGGCTGCGCTGATCTTGGCCATCTGCATCAGAGACAGTGTTCCTTCCATCATACGGGCACCACCGGAGCATGACACGATGACGATAGGCAACAGATTGTTAAGAGCTCGCTCGATGGCGCGAGTAATTTTCTCACCCATAACGATGCCCATGCTGCCACCGATGAACCCGTATTCCATCGCCGCAATGACGGCGGGGTAGCCGTCGACCTGCCCGGAAGCAACGATGATCGCATCCCTGAGTCCAGTTGATGCCATCCCTGCTTCCAGCCGTGCCCCGTACGGTTTCGTGTCTTCGAACTTGAGTGGATCAGTTGAAGCGAGTGATTTGTCGTGTTCAACCCACCCATCGTCAAACAACGACTCGAGACGATCGACTGCGCTTAATCTGAAATGAAAACCACACTTCGCACAAACACTCAGATTGGCGACTAGGTTCTTCTTATAAAGGATTTGCGCACAAGCAGGGCACTTAGCCCAGAGCCCTTCTGGGACGCGACTCGCGCGCCCTACTCTTGACTCGATCGGTTTCCGACGTCGCTTGAACCACGGCATGGAGTTTTGAGCTTAGGAGGTGCTATGGGTAGAGGTCAAGGTCAGGGGCTTCCAGTGTTGGGCGCTCTAATCACGAAAATACGACTCACCCTCCCGTCCGCGGCACGTAATACCTGGTTCCCAGCCCCATGTCGCGAAGTTGCCGTGAGAGATCTTCTAGGGCAGCGTCATTCCAGGATATGTCGAACTGTGAAGTCTCTACAACTAGCAGCGGAGTGGCGGTGTAGTGAAAAAAATATTTGTTATACGCTTCGTTGAGCTCCTGAACGTAGCGCGCATCGGGTAACGGCCGCCTGGGATCTCTCTTAGCCCTTTCTTTCAGCCGTCGATTTAGCACTTTCGAGGGCGATTGGAGATAGATGACGAGGTCAGGTGTGACCACGTCCTGGACCAGCAGATCGAATAGACGTTGGTAAATGGAGAGCTCGTTGTCGTCAAGATTTAGATAGGCGTAGATTTTGTCTTTGGTAAACAAGTAATCGCTGATGGTTGATTGATTAAACAGGTCAGGCTGTTGTAGTTGCTTTTGCTGCCGGTGACGTGCGAGAAGCGAAAATAGTTGGGCCTGAAACGCAGCACCTGGGCGGGCAGCATAAAAATCGGCAAGGAAAGGGTTCTCAGTTACGTCCTGTATCGGGGCCGCATCGAGTCGCACCGCGAGTCGCTCGGCGAGCCGTGACTTACCGGCTCCCAACGGGCCTTCAATGGCAATGTGACGGAAATCCAATCTGCTGTTCAGTATAGCAGCGATTTCAGGTTGAATGAGGACGTAGGCCATGGAATAGGCAGCTCTGTACGCATGGTAAGATCCCTTGTTCGAGGGGTTGCGAACGCGGCGCGCATTCGCAATCGACTGGCACGGGTTCCCGATCTTTTGAGTCCAACTGACGCACGGTGAATAATACTTTTATGAGAATTAACCGGATCGAATTGCGGCTGGTCCGACTGCCGCTCGTCCAGTTCTTTGAAACTAGTTTCGGAAGAATTCATGACCGAGAGTTCATCGTTGTAATGGTGGACGGTGACGGCCAGCGTGGTTACGGTGAGTGTGTTGCCGATCGTGATCCGTTCTATAGCTCTGAGACATCCAAAACCGCTTGGCATATCCTGACGGACTATCTCGTACCACTTGGACTAGGTGTTGAGTTTTCGCATCCGCGTGACGTTTTTCCAGCTTTTGCTCAAGTGCGAGGACACAACATGGCCAAGGCTGCACTTGAAATGGCTGCCTGGGACCTTTATGCTCGCCAGTCCAGCCTGCCGTTGTCCCAGGTGCTTGGTGGTTCTCGCACCACGATTGCGTCAGGTGTTTCAATAGGGATCCAAGATTCGCTCGAACAACTTGGCGACAAGGTTGCTGCGGAATTGGCAGCCGGGTACAAGCGCATCAAGATGAAGATCAAGCCAGGCTGGGATATTGAGGCCGTCGCCTCAGTCCGCCAGCGCTTTGGCGGAATTCCACTTATGGTTGACGCAAACGCTGCTTACACGCTAGCGGATGCTGAGCACTTAGCGATTTTGGACCAGTATGACCTAATGATGATCGAACAACCTCTACATTACGACGACGTTCATGATCACGCTCAATTACAAAGGCGACTCCGCACCCCAATCTGCCTCGATGAATCGATTCACACGCTGCACAACGCTACGGAAGCGCTCACAGTGGGAGCGTGCCGTATCATCAACATTAAACCGGGTCGCATTGGCGGCCATGCGCAGTCGATCCATCTTCACGACTTGTGTGCTGAGCACGGGGTTCCGGTGTGGCATGGTGGGATGCTTGAGAGCGGGATCGGACGGATGCACAACATCCATCTTTCAACGCTGCAGAACTTCACGCTCCCGGGCGATGTGTCGGCGAGTTGTCGCTATTTTGAACCAGATTTGATTGAACCTCCGGTCGAATTACAGAGCGACGGAACTATCAGTGTGCCCACGTTGCCTGGTCTGGGAGTGACGGTTGTCGAGGAACGAATTGACCGCGCGACTGAACGTGCGGTGACTCTGGGCCCGTAGCATGACCCCGCCTCTAGAAGGAGCGCAAGGGTTGCAAGGAAAACGTGCGACCGGCTCCATATTGCACTGGGGGGGAACGGGAATAGCGCTCTCACTGCTTATGGCCGGTTGCGCAACAGCGCCGCCGACGGTTGCTCCGGCCTTGACGACCAGACAGAAGCTCGCCGTCATTCTCCAATTGGAGCATCAACGTGTGATCGTTCCGCCTGAGGGTGCTGTGGTGCCGCTGCCTGGCTTGATGCCTGGCACGCCTCTTCCTCGGACACCCAGCTTATTCGAGTTTCTGGAAGACCCTGTGGCCAGAGTAAGACGTCGATCTGCGATCGCACTCGGAAGGGTCGGCTTATCCGATGCAGTGGAGCCACTTAGTGCATCTCTTGCTGATTCGAACCCCGCCGTGCGTCAGATGGCCGCGTTCTCTCTTGGTTTGATCGGGGAGCCGGAAGTCGCTGATGTACTCATGACCGCGCTCAGCGACCCGGATCCACTGGTGCGTGGTCGGGCAGCGGAGGCGCTAAGTCGGCTCGGGGTGCGTGAGGCAGCGCCAGCCGTCGGACAGATGGTCTCAGAGGTTGCTTCCATAGCTGCTCAAGTAGATCCCGATGACATGACCTATCCCCAGCCCCCTCCTGTCGAAGCCTTCCGTCTTGGGGTGATTGCACTTACGCGTCTTGAGGCGTATCAGTCGCTGTCGACGGCGCTACTTGATACTAATAATCTTTCAATAGTGCGTTGGTGGCCGGTGGCCTGGGCGTTCCAGCAACTTGCTGACCCAAGGGCAGCCGGAGCACTCACGGAGCTAATCGGAGGATCCGGCAGTTATCGAATTTCGTTTGCTGCCAGAGGTCTGGGACGTCTCGGCGATCCCACAATGGCTGAATTATTGGTTCCACTTCTTGATCCGCGCCGATACGACTCCCAGGTCATCGTGTCTGCAGTTCGGGCCTTGGCTGATTTGGGTGCCCGGGAGAACATCCCGACATTGATGCGCCTACTACAGGAACCAGATCTCGATTTCGCGATACTCATCGAAGTATTGAAGGCGCTCGGGCGAGTGGGTGGAGCTGAGTCGACGGACCTGTTTCTAGATCTGCTGTCACATCCGCGGTCAGCGATTAGGGTGGAAGCGCTTCGAGGACTGGCGAATTTCGATTCTCAAACATTTGTTCTTATGCTGTCAGGATTCGACGGTGATCCGCATTGGAGTGTCCGCGCGGCCCTCGCGGACATCCTTGGTTCAATGAATTCTGATCTGGCCATGGCGCGTCTTGAGGCGATGCTGGACGACCCCGACCGCCGGGTGTTGCCATTCGTGCTCAGAGGCCTGGATGCATCTAGAGCTACCGAGGTCGCGCTTCAATATTTGGCAAGTGACGATGTTGTGATGGGAAGGGTTGCGGCACAGCAACTCGGTGTGCATACATCGGCTGAAGGAGCCTTGGCTTTGAAGCGGGCCTATGAGATGAGCCAAGGAGGAGAGAGGGCAGTCTTACGGCGTGCCATCGTTGAGGCGATTGTGACCTACGGGGGCAGTGTTTCTGCGGAGTTAATGCACGAAGCGCTGAAAGATTCGGATTGGTCTGTGCGAACTCGTGCGGCGCAAGTGTTGGACGCCGAGGAGGTCACCAAACCATACGAGGGCAGAATCCGTCCGTTGCCAGCACCCGGCTTTGAAGAGGCTCTGACGCTGGCCGTTCCTACAGTGTCTCCGCAGGTCTACCTTGAAACGGACGCGGGAACGATTCAGATTGAATTATTAGTACTTGATGCCCCTCTATCGAGCAGTCGTTTCGCGGAGTTGGCTGGGAACGGGTATTTCCACGGAGTGCCGTTTCACGATGTAGTCGCAAATGGTCTGGTGAGGGGTGGAGACCCACGTGGCGACGGATTTGGAGGTACGGGTGTTACCTTGCGAGATGAGTTGAGTGAACGACCGATACTTCGTGGAACCGTAGGTTTAACGCTGCAAGGGGAAGAGCCAGAAACCGCAGAGGGGCAGTTCTTCATTGCACTCACACCTCAGCCTGAGCTCGATGGGCATTACACGGTCATCGGACGCGTTGTAGACGGAATGGCGGTCGTCGACGGTCTGACTCAATGGGACGTTATCCGGCGAACCCGTGTGTGGGATGGAGTCTCGATGACAGGACTAGAGTGACGCCGAAAGCATTGTGCAGTTGAAAAAAGGGGGCGACGATCGCCCCCTTTTTCGTTACGCGGGAAGGCACTCTTAACGCTTCTTTGCGCCCTTCTTCTTAGCCGCCTTCTTCTTCTTCTTAGCTGCTTTTCTCTTTGCCATTGTCGCCTATTCCCCCCCTTCATCCGGAGATTTCGACGTGCACAAAAATTTAGGGGGTGTCGATGTTGTTGACACCCCCATACAGATTGTCGAAAGAATCAGCGCTTCTTCGCGCCCTTCTTCTTAGCCGCCTTCTTCTTTTTTGCCTTCTTTTTCGCCATTGCTATCCCCTATTAGGAGTCTATCTACGACGATTAACAGCTAACGAACTAACACAATAGGTAGGCTTAGTGAACTTCCCTCATACAACATATAGATTATTGATAAGAAAAATGTGGTGTCAAGGACAAAGTGCACAAAATGTCAAAAAAGTGTCGCCGAAGCGCCCACAACAGGGTGTGTCGGTCGCTAGAGCGCACGACTGTAGACTTGTAATTAGAGCGCCCTGTCCACTCTCTGTCCTACGCGATCTGCTCGATGAAAAAACTCATCACGGGAAGCTCGTCCGTAATAATTTCTTGGCAGCATGTTTCTCCAATGCCAATTGTATTAACCGATCCAACAACTCGACATACGCCACTCCGCTCGCCTCCCACAGTTTAGGATACATGCTGACCGTTGTGAACCCTGGAATCGTGTTTACTTCACTCACGAACAATTCCTTCGTCTCGTCATTCAAAAGGAAATCCACCCTAGCCATTCCTGAACCATCAATGGCTCTGAACGCGGTCACAGCGAGGTGCTGCACCTTATCGGTTAGCTCAGCGTCAAGTGGAGCCGGAATCCGGAGTAACGAACCTTCGTCAACGTATTTTGCCTCGTAGTCGTAGAACTCTCGCGATGGAACCACCTCTCCAGGTATCGAAGCCTCGAGTTGATTGTAACCGAGGACAGCACATTCGATTTCCCGCGCGTCCGGCACGGCCTGCTCGACGACAACCTTTCGATCGAACTCCGCCGCATAGGACATTGCAGCTTTCAGATTGTTTGCAGATGTGACCTTGGAGATACCGACACTTGAACCGAGATTGGCCGGTTTAACAAACACTGGAAAGCCGAGTTCGGAGGCAATCATCTTACAGATCGCGTCCGGTGTGCTGGTCCAGTCGGATTGCCGAATAATGCGGTAGTCGACTTGAGGTAAATTGTTCGCCGCGAACAGTTGTTTCATCACGGCCTTGTCCATGCCCACCGCCGAGGCAAGAACACCCGCCCCGACGTAGGGCATGTCAATCATCTCCAACAGGCCCTGCACCGTGCCGTCCTCGCCGTAGGGACCGTGTAAAACCGGAAAGACTACATCGAGTGCAAGGTCTTGAACCATCGCAGACGGCTCATTGATTCTAGGCCGGCCTGGAATGCCATCTTGGTGATTTCGGACAGTCCCAGCTGCTCTCAAACGCGCATGTTCAATTAGCTCTGAAGCCTGAACGACTGTCGGTGGACGCTCGGGCTGGCTCCACCGTCCATCTTTACCAATGAGGATTGGAACTGGCTCGTAACGGCTCGGGTCTAGATGGTGAACGACAGCGGCCGCGGAGGCTAGCGAGACCTCATGCTCGCCGGAGCGCCCACCGAAGAGTACGCCGATCCGCATCCGTGTCACCGCTTTGTCACTTCAAACTAAAATGGGAATCGCCTATCCTGTTCAAAAAACTCGCATAGTATACGCTTAATGAGCGGCGTCTTCGACTTTCAAGTTACCGAGCGTGACGGTGATGCCCGGTGCGGCAGGTTGTCGACGCCACACGGTGTCATACATACGCCCGCCTTCATGCCGGTAGCCACTCGCGGCACGGTCAAGGCCATGACCCATCGGGACCTGCTCGGTATGAAAGCCGAGGTGATTTTAGCCAACACGTATCACCTACACCTACGACCTGGCACTCACCTCATTGAACAGTTGGGCGGCCTGCACCGATTCATTGGCTGGGACCGGCCTATTTTGACGGATAGCGGTGGTTATCAAGTGTTCAGTCTCGCTTCACGGCGAACCGTTGATGAGCAGGGGGTGCGCTTCAGATCCCATTTAGATGGCGAAGAACACCTGCTTACGCCGGAGGGAGTCACCGATCTTCAGTGGGCACTCGGCTCAGATGTCGCAATGGCTTTTGACGAGTGCGTTGCTTATCCTTGCGACGCATCTGACCTAGGTCGCGCGATGGAGCGGACACTTCGGTGGGCACAGCGCGCTCGTCAGCGATTCAAGAGCCTCCGTGAAAACAGTGCCGGGGTTAATCCCGGACAAGTACAATTTGGTATTGTGCAAGGAGGTGTTGACCACAAACTTCGAGTGATCAGTGCACGGGAAACGGTCTCGCTGGGCTTTGACGCCTACGCCATTGGAGGCCTCAGTGTTGGTGAGCCCGTGCAGGTTATGTACGAGGTCGTAGGCGAGACAGCACCACGACTTCCGGAGGGGTGTCCACGTTATCTGATGGGGGCCGGCACCCCTGTTGACCTTGTTGAAGCCGTGTCGCGGGGTATCGACCTCTTTGACTGCGTCCTTCCGACACGAAACGCCAGGAACGGACAGCTATTCACTTCCAAAGGGCGTCTTAACATCAAACAGGCACAGTTCGTCGACGATATAAGACCCCCAGATGAGCAGTGTAAATGCTACACCTGCCAACGTCACTCGAGGGCTTATTTGAGACATCTTTACCTTGTTGATGAAATGTCTGCGTCGACCCTTAACACGTTGCATAATCTCCACTTTTACCTTGACACAATGCGGCGGGTTAGGGAATGTATAAAGCTCGGCACGCTGGAAACACTCAGACAGGAATTCCGCCTGCTCGACTCCTGACTTCCAACGGTCAAGGCCTGAACGGACACTGACTGAAAGACACGCGTCGACTAGGCAAAGCTGCTGAGGATTCCATGCACGACGGGTGACCAATGATGAGGTATTCAATGTTTACCGATCCTTCACTAGTTGTGGCGATGGGCGCTCCGCCTGAATCGGGCGGGAGTGTCTGGCTGCAGTTTGTGCCTTTCGCTATGATTTTAGCGATCTTTTATTTCGTGATCTTGTTACCAATGAAGCGGAGACAGAAAAAGGTACAGGATTTTCAGGGGGCGCTTAAGGTGAACGATCGCGTCGTCACGACTAGTGGCCTATATGGCATTATCACGAAGCTGAACGACGAACGCTCGGTGCAGGTTCAGATTGCTGAGAAAGTCAGAGTCGACATTGCCCGGGCGGCTATCGGTGGCTACCAGGGGCAGGAGCCGGTAGTCAAGGATTCTGGACAAAACTGAATCGAATAGAGTCGCTGTGCGTGCGACTCGGTAAAGTGAATGAATAAGAATCTTCGTTGGAAACTTCTTTTGATAGTTGGGATCGTTGCTTTGGCAGGATGGTCCGTGTACCCACCAGAGGAAAAAGTTCGCCTAGGGCTCGACCTGAAGGGTGGGGTCCACATGGTTCTCCGCGTACAGACTGACGATGCGCTCCGCATTGAAACTGAGACAAGTCTCGAGCGAGTGCGCGAGATACTGGAAGTGCGAAGCATCGGGGTTGGAGCTATGACGATGGAATCCCCGACGCGTTTTCGCATTGAGGGTGTCTCTCCTGCGCAGGACGCCGAGTTTCGAGCGATTACTGACGAGCAACTACTGGTGGTCTATCGCCGGGAGTCCAGTGCCGGCGGGCGGTACGCGTTCGAGATGAGGCCTAATATGGCCGTATCGTTACGTGAAGAGTCCGTTCGGCAGGCGCTGCAAACCATTGAACGGCGCGTCAACGAACTGGGTGTCAACGAACCAATTGTTGCTCCACACGGTGTTGGTGGAGACCAAATTCTGGTTCAGTTGCCAGGCGTCAGTGACGTTGCGCGTGCTAAAGAGATTATTCGTTCCACGGCGCTTCTCGAGCTAAAACTTGTTGAGCAGGGTCCAGCAATATCGCGAGAGACTTTACTGCAAGCCAACGGAGGGCGGTTACCGGATGGGATGGAGGTGGTGCCGGGTACAGACGACACGCTCACTCCTGGTGCGGCACCCCAGTCTGTTTTTTACCTTGTGCGTCGAGTAGCTGCGATCACCGGGAGGGACCTGCGAACTGCGCGTTCAACGCTTGACGAGTATAACCAACCCGCGGTCAGTTTCTTGTTGAATGGTGATGGGGCCAGAAAATTTGGGAATATCACCAGCCAGAACATCGGTCGTCAGTTGGCGATCATTCTTGATGGTCGGGTATATTCCGCACCGGTTATCGAATCACGGATTACGGACGAGGGACGAATTACCGGCTACTTCAGTCAAGAAGAGGCTGCGGACCTTGGCCTTGTGCTTCGTTCGGGTGCGTTGCCGGCTTCTCTCACCTATCTAGAAGAGCGCAGGGTCGGCCCGACGCTCGGTGCGGACTCTGTGCGTGCTGGAATTCTTGCGTCCGTGACCGGACTGTTGCTCGTGGCATTTTTTATGCTCGTCTACTACAAGTTGGCCGGTATTAACGCAATCTTATCGGTCGCACTCAATCTACTGATTCTGCTGGGAGTGATGGCGTATCTGAACGCAACGATGACACTTCCTGGTATTGCCGGATTTATCTTAACGATTGGAATGGGTATTGATTCGAACGTACTGATCTTTGAGCGGATCAAGGAAGAGTTAGCATCCGCGAAAAATGTCAGACTCGCGGTGGCGGCAGGGTTTGACCGTGTGTTTCTGACCATCCTCGACACACACGTCGCGTCGCTAATTGCTGCGGCATTCTTGTTCCAATTTGGCACAGGCCCAATCCGAGGGTTTGCGACCACGCTTTTCTTTGGGCTGCTATCCAACGTCTTCACGGCCGTGTTCGTCTCGCGGACGCTGTTTGAGACAATTCTTACTCGTCGACGAGTGGCGAAACTCAGCATCTGACATATGCAGATCTTTAAGACTCCGAATATCAATTTTTTCCGTTGGCGGTGGCAGGCAATTGGAGTGTCGACCATTGTCATTCTCGTCGGCGTGAGCACGATTTGGTCTGGGGGCGGCTTACCGCTTGGTATTGACTTCTCAGGTGGAACGGCAGTTGTCCTGCGCTTCGAGGAACGAACACCCGAAGAGGCAGTCCGAATGGCCATATCCAGTGTCGAGGGCGAGAAGGTCGTGCAGCAGTATGGTGATCCAGCCGAGAACGAGGTGCTCATAAGGCTCCCACAAATTGCTGAAGAAACAGGAGCCAGCTTGGAACAGGGCGCCAACTCTGTTGTTGAAGCGATTGAGTCGGCTGCGTTAGGAGAGTTTGAGGTGCAGAGCACCGACATCGTGGGGCCTGTGATTGGTCGGGAACTGCAGCAGAAAGGGATCTATGCCACGCTGGCAGCGTTGGCAGGCATCCTGATCTATGTCGGTATCCGGTTCAGGTTTAGCTTCGCTGTAGGCGCGATTGCTGCCGTGTTCCACGACATCCTCGTCACACTGACTTTTTTGACGGTCTTCGGCTACGAGCTGTCGCTGAATGTTGTGGCTGCGATCTTGACAATCACTGGTTATTCGGTCAACGACACGATCGTTATCTTCGACCGGGTGCGCGAGAACCTGCGTTCGATGCGTCGAGACAAGCTTGAGTTGGTTGTCAATAGGAGCGTGAATCAGACTCTGGCTAGGACGATTATTACTTCGGCCACAACGTCGTTGGCCGTTTTAGCTTTGTTCCTCTTCGGGGGTGAGGTGCTACATGGCTTTGCTTTTACGATGCTGGTCGGCATCATTAGCGGTACTTACTCAACAGTGTTTATTGCGGCGAGCACAGCTGTTTTCGTGAATGAACGCCGTGCTAACCAGCGAGTTTCTACTGCACCTGGGCTGACGGGCGGGAAGAAAAGGTCCCGGCGGCAGAAAATGAAAATTCGAGCCTCGTAATCTGTTGAGTCAACCCCCTGAGCATGCTCATTGCCGCCCTCCTTGGTGTTATTCAGGGGCTCACGGAGTTCCTGCCGGTTTCTAGTTCAGCTCATTTATTGTTGGTCAGAGAGTTTCTTGGATGGGACATCGGTCAATTTGGGCTCGCGTTCGATGTCGCTTGTCACCTTGGGACCCTTTTGGCAGTCGTGGTGTTTTTCTGGCACGACCTTACGGCTATGGCTCGGTCGTTGCCGCGTGTGCTCTCGACATCGCCTGGAGACGCTGGTCGCCAAGTGCAAATGCTTGTGCTTGGAACCCTGCCTATTGCTGTTAGTGGCTTAGCGTTTGAAGATGTCGTTGAATCGTCACTCCGCACTCCTGGTGTGACCGTATTCACACTGTCACTCGGCGCCGTCGCGTTCTTTCTTGTTGAACGAATGTCGCGTGGAATCGGCGACGGACGAACGGTGACTTGGTTGGTGGCACTGGCGATGGGTGTAGGTCAGGCGATAGCACTGATTCCAGGCGTCTCACGGTCGGGTGCCACAATCGTAGTTGGTATGTCCTTAGGCCTCTCTCGTTCAGCGGCTGCTCGCTTTGCTTTTCTATTGGGGCTGCCGGCGATCATGGCAGCTGTTGGGCACACTGCGATCACACTCGAACCTAGTGAGGTAACGGGCTCGGTGGTTGTCTGGTTTCTGACTGGTCTTGTAATGTCGGCTATCGTGGGTTACGCGGTGATTGCTTGGTTCCTGCGATATATTGTCAAGCATTCGCTTGATGTGTTCGCGATCTATCGTCTAGTGCTGGCCGGCGTGGTATTGGTCTGGCTCTGGGGTGCGTAAGTTTTTCCACCAAGAGGTCTGGAAGATTCGGTCATTATTTGATCAGAACTGGTTGACTCAATGCAATGGTTCCGTCGGAGTTTGATCGCGGGTTTTTTCGTGACCGTACCGCTCATTGTGAGCGTTGTGGCGCTGGTTTGGATGTTCCAGTGGATTGATGGTCTTATGGGCCCATACCTGGTCCGCTGGTTGGGGCAGGAGGTGCCGGGCCTAGGTTTGCTCGCGACGATTGCAGGGATGCTTATCGTCGGCGCGGTCGCGACCAACGTCCTTGGCCGTCGGCTGGTGGAGCGCGCAGAGAAATACCTGATGCGGGTGCCGATTTTTAAGACGGTCTACGCGCCCGTAAAACAACTCATGTTGGCTTTTTCCCCTGACAATGAGTATGGATTCAAAAGGGTGGTCATTGTCGAGGACCTGGAGCGCGGTTTCGTTCTCGGATTTCTAACCAAAGAGTTCGACCTTGACCGTGGTCTCGGAGCCGAACGACTCATGGCGATTTATGTTCCGACCAACCACTTATACTTAGGAGACATTCGAATCTACCCGAGTCGGCTTGCCCGCTTTCCTAATATTACGGTTCAAGAAGGGATTAGGATTTTTCTGACTGGTGGGATGGCTGTTGCTGATCTTGTCCGTGCGGACATAGAGCAAGTGTCCGATGGTCAGGCGTCAGAGCCTCTGTGATCGCTTGCCTGCCTAATACGAGCCAGTAAGACCTGTCACACCAGTCCGAATGGGTGGACGAGGGAAGCTTGATGGCTCCTCAGGTCGCGTTGTTTGTGTGAACTCGATTGACACATACGAGACTGGATTGTTACATTGACGGGTTTCTTGGCGTGGTAACGGTGTCGGTAAGAGGTGTGACCGAGAGGAAATATCGATGGAACAACGGCTCTTTTTGATGTTCGGCTTTGGCGCCCCGTTGTGCGCAGCTATTTTTGCTTTCGTTCTTATTCGGCAAATCAATCAGCGTGATGCTGGTAATGAACGGATGCAAAGTATAGCGGCTCTCATTCGGAGCGGAGCCATGGCCTTCTTACGTGTCGAGTACAGCGTGCTAGCTGTGTTTGTCGGGGTAATGTTTATCGTTCTTGCGGTCTTCCTGCCCCGGAGCGGCATGACGACGGCCATCAGTTTCCTTGTTGGAGCTGTACTTTCAGCGAGTGCCGGTTGGGTGGGTATGCGAACTGCGACTAGTGCGGCCGTTCGAACGACTCACGCTGCAAAGACTAGTCTTGGAAGCGCGCTGAGAGTGGCGTTTTGTAGCGGTGCGGTGATGGGATTGACTGTTGTGGCGCTTGGCACGCTAGGAATTGCGATCCTGTACTCAACATTTGGAGGACTAGATGGAGCCGGAGCTGCGGCCATCGAATCGCTCTTCGGCTTGTCGCTTGGAGCTTCGTCAATCGCGCTTTTTGCCCGCGTGGGCGGGGGCATTTATACCAAAGCAGCCGATGTTGGTGCTGATCTTTCCGGCAAAGTAGAGGCGGGTATCCCCGAAGACGACCCTCGCAATCCGGCGACTATCGCCGACGCGGTGGGCGACAACGTTGGAGACGTAGCGGGCATGGGTGCTGACCTGTTCGAATCCTACGTAGGAAGCATTATTTCCTCGATTGCCCTTGCGTGGGCGATGACGGCATCATCGGCCCAGGCGTTATGGGGCTTATCGGCAAGCGACTTCGGAACAGTGCAGAATGGCCTGGTTTTGTTTCCGGTCGTACTTGCGGGTGTCGGTGTACTGTGTTCAATCGTCGGTACGTTCGCCGTGCGAACTAACAACGAGAAGGCTATTCAGGGTGCCCTGAACCGCGGTCTATTCACAGCGTCAATCTTGGTCCTCCTCGCTACTGCTGGATTGGTTTCCGTAATGGGCTTACCGCTCGCGATACTTTGGTGTGTCGTCGCGGGGCTGACCTCTGGTGTGGCGATCGGCAAATTAACCGAGTACTACACTGCAAAGGATCTCGCGCCAGTGCAGAGGATTGCTCAGCAGTCGGAGACTGGTCCGGCCACTAATATCATCGCCGGCTTAGGAATCGGAATGATGTCGTGCGGAGGGCCGATTCTAGTGATTTGTCTGGCGATCTTCCTGAGTTTCGGTTGGGCAGGGCTTTACGGCATCGCCATTGCTGCTGTTGGGATGCTATCAACGCTCGGTATCAGTTTGGGGGTTGATGCCTACGGTCCAGTGGCGGACAACGCTGGAGGCATCGCTGAACTCAGTCGATGCGAACCGTTCGTGCGAGAACGTACCGACGCGCTGGACGCAGTTGGTAACACAACGGCCGCTATCGGAAAGGGCTTCGCGATTGGGTCGGCAGCGCTAACGGCGTTGGCACTGTTCAGCACGTATCGAGCGACCGCTGATGCGGCGGTCGAGGCGGCAGGCGGCTCCGCTTCGTTCGACCAACGTCTGCTCAGTCTCAATCTCGACAATCCAAACGTTTTGCTCGGGATGTTTATCGGTGGAATGTTGCCATTCATCTTCTCGGCGTTAACCATGAACGCAGTTGGACGCTCGGCCAATAAGATGATTGAAGAGGTCCGGCGACAGTTCAAAACGATTCCTGGACTGTTGGAGGGGAAGGCCGAGCCCGACTCAGCGCAATGCGTTTCAATTTCGACAAAGGCTGCTATTCGGGAGATGTTGATGCCGGGCTTATTAGCCGTTATCGCGCCCATCGCTACGGGCTTTGCCCTTGGTGTTGCTGGGCTGGGTGGGCTCCTTGGCGGTTCGCTGGTAACCGGCGTCCTCATGGCGTTGATGATGGCCAATGCTGGTGGGGCCTGGGACAACGCGAAAAAGTATATTGAGGAAGGTCATTTAGGCGGTAAGGGATCCGAGCCGCATAAAGCGGCGGTCATTGGAGATACGGTTGGAGACCCCTTTAAAGACACAGCGGGTCCGAGTTTGAATATTCTTATCAAACTGATGAGCATCGTATCGGTCATCTTTGCCCCTCTGGTGGTCGGCTGGATGCAGTGAGGCTCTAAAGGTATGATTTAATTAGTTTTGGAGGATTTGGCTTTTCGATTTCCTCGTGATTTTGGGCTGCCAAATTGTCCAGTCTTTTTCGATGAAGCTTTGCCGGTGGGGCTGATTATTGGTTTAGGAACACGCTGCCTGGACTTTGTGGCGTTTATTAGTTGACGCGGGTTTTTCGCTCTGCTTAGAATGGACGGTCATGTGCTGCTTCATTCGCGGATGCGGCGCGTAGGAGGTTGATATTGGCTGAGATGTTCGGTGACATTACCAACCCCCAGGTGAGGGTGGGATCGCAGAAGTGGTACACCGTGCCGGTGTCGATTCTTCTGCATGTCCTTCTCGTTGGCGCGGTTATTATCGTTCCGTTAATGGCGGCTGACATCCTGCCGACTCCACCAACGATGATGGCTTTCGTGGCTGCTCCACCGCCACCGCCGCCACCGCCGCCACCGCCACCACCACCAGCCTCTGTGGATAGACCGCCGCCACCGGACATCACCCCGGACGCTGCGCCGGTTCAGGCTCCTGAGCAAATCACTGCTGAAACCGGTATCACCATCGATACGGGAATTGTCGGTGGTGTTGAAGGTGGCGTTGCTGGCGGTATTGTAGGCGGTGTTGTCGGTGGCCTAGACTTAGCGCCGCCACCACCGCCGCCACCACCAGCTGAGCCGATCCGTGTGGGTGGCAACATCAGGCCGCCGGCGAAGACCCGCGACGTGGCTCCGATCTATCCAGCGATTGCGCAGTCAGCTCGAGTGCAAGGGATTGTGATTATTGAAGCGACCATCGCAGCGGACGGTCGAGTGACTGATGCCAATGTGTTGCGCTCGATTCCTCTGCTTGATGCTGCCGCTCTGACGGCGGTGCGACAGTGGGAGTTTTCGCCGACGCTTCTGAATGGGATTCCTGTTCCAGTCATCATGACGGTGACGGTGAATTTCACGCTGCAGTAGCGTGCTACGGTCGACGGATTTGAGAGACAAGAATTTAATGAAGATGTGGAAGTGGGGCCGTCCTAGCGCCCACTCACCGGAGGCCGGAACAATCTGTTTTTTAAACGGGAGGATGGGCGATGGAAGGAACTAATTTAGTCGAGATGTGGGGACAGATGGGTTTTGTCGCGAAAGGGATCGCGGTCGTCCTCTTCTTCATGTCATTCTGGTCGGTCGGCGTGGCTGTTGAACGGATGTTTACCTTCATGCAGGCTCGGAAGCAGTCGAAGGAGTATGCACCGCAGGTGGCCAAGCACCTCAAGTCTGGTAGCTTGAAGGATGCGATTGCCCTTGCAAAGAAGGAAGACTACAAGTACAGCCACTTGGCCAAAGTCGTCACGGCGGGAATTCAGGAGTATCAGTTCCAGCAGGAATCTGGTGGCGGCCGCCTGCAACGTGACGACATGCTGGATACTGTACGACGGGCGATTCAGCGTGCATCGGCTCTGACGGCCAACGACCTGAAGAAGGGTGTTCCGTCGTTGGCGACCATTGGTTCAACGGCGCCGTTTGTTGGCTTGCTTGGCACTGTTGTCGGTATTATCAACGCCTTTGTCGGCATTGCGTCGACTGGGTCTGGTGGTATTGGTGCGGTGTCCGCAGGTATCGCGGAGGCGCTTGTGGAGACCGCGCTCGGGCTCGTCGTGGCCATACCGGCGGTCTGGTTCTATAACTATTTGACCGGCATAGTCGATTACTTCAACGTTGAGATGGACAACTCGGCATCTGAGTTGATTGACTACTTCATCAAGAAGACGGCGTAATAGTCTGTCCGCTCACGTCTGCCATGGTGCCAAGCAGGTGCCATGGTGTGGCGCGGGACGCGCGTGTTTGCGTAACAGACAAGGAGACTCTTTATGGCTATGGACCTGGGCGGCGCCAAAGGCGGGGTCAAGTCCGACATCAACGTCACACCACTGGTTGACGTGATGCTGGTGCTCCTGATCATTATGATGCTCGTTGCCCCAATGTTGCAGCAAGGTGTCGATGTTCGGCTGCCACAGGCAGCGAACACAGTCGACAAACCGGAGACGCAGGGCCAGACGGTACTGTCGATAACTGCCGACAGGCGGTTTTATGTCAATTCCGTCCAGGTGGCTGAAACCGAGATGCTGAATCGCATCCAGGGCGCGCTTGAAGAGACGCGTGAGCGGATTGTCTTGATTAAAGGCGATGAAGATGCGTCGTATGGCTCGATCATGACGGTCATGGATGAATTGCGGCGGGTTGGTATCGAGGACGTCGGTCTTATCGTCGATCGCCGGCTGCGGGCAGGCATCGGAGGTGACTAGTAATGGCAAGAATGAAAGAAAAGACGAACAAGGGTGCGCACATGGAGACCAGCTGTGACATGAATGTCACGCCGCTGATTGATGTGCTTCTCGTGCTGCTTATTATCTTCATGGCCGCGCTTCCGCTTACTCAGAAGGGCGTTGATATTAACCTTCCGGCTGAGACACGCTCAGCGAATCAAGCACAGCCTGATACCAGTCAGATTGTGCTTGAATACACCGCTGACCGTCGTGTGTCAGTGAATAAACAAGAGGTTCAGCTCCGCGAGGTAGCCGCTCGTCTGCGAACCATCTTTGAGCAGCGGAAGGACAAGACGATGTTCATTGCTGGAGCAGCCACCTTGCGCTACGGTGAAATCATCGACATCATCGACGCGGCGAAAGGTGCGGGTGTTGACAAGGTCGGCATCGTTACCGATGGTATGCGTCAGGCAGCTGGTGTAACGGGTGGTGGGGGAGGCTAGGCTCAACTCCTCAAGATCGATTTGAACGGCGGCGCGTGCACTGTGTGTATGCGCCGTTTTTTTGAGTACCATTTTCCTACCAGACCAGAATCTTCGAGTTAAGACTGAAACCTTCAAAAGGGTAAGAGATTTGGTTTCTTGCTCGAAATATCTCCACGTTGATACAGTTGAGGTCTAACACCTAGGTATTTCTCCGGTCTTTCCTCAGTTTCCTTGCGTGTTTGATGCAGATAGCTATTCGGGCGGCTCTAACATTCTTGCGTTAGCGAGGAGGAATCTTTAATTGACCTTTGGCGTTGCCGGGCAGACGAAGACTGCAGTTTGTTCGAGGTGTGGCGGTGAAGGCCTAGAAAAAACGGCCAGCCCCCTAAAGGGAACCGGCCGTTTCGTGTCCGTGTGCGAGCAAACGTTGATTAACCGCCGCTGGAGGCCGCCGCCGCCGCCGCAACAGCTCGCTCCTGTTGTTCGAGACGGAGCTCGTTTGCCCGTTCGCGAAGTGCATCTGCCTCGGCGATCAAGGCATCTTGTGTTGCCTTATTGGTCGTGGCGTTTGCTTGCATTCTGAGTAGGATGTTCTTGTAGGTCATTGCTTCGTGGTAGTCATCCTTCAACTCGAGTGCTTGATCTACTTCAACGATGCCTTCCGCAACGTACCCTGCCTTTTCCTCTTCATCTAATCGGAAGTCGCGAAACGCTTTCTCCCAGAAATACGTAGCGAGTGTGTAATACGCTTCTGGGTTGTCCGGCTCGATCGCCGCTCTACTTCTAAGTGCTGTGATCGTCTCCTCGAACATCTCTTGACGGTTGAAGAACGCAGCCAATTGTAAGTAGACCGAAGGATCGCGAGGCTGGAGGTCAACGACGTTTCTGAGGATCGTCTCGGCCTCTTGGGCCTGCCCTGAGTCTTCATAGAGTCGTGCCAGTGCAAAGTGATTGGCGACCTCGTCAGGGTTTAACTCGATCATCCTGCGGATGATCGGCTCAGCTGCACCTGGGTTGTTCAATTTATCCGGACCATAAGTGGCTACGAGGTATTCCATCGACAGTTGCTGCATATCCGGGTTGTCGATAATCTGCTCAGAAGCCAATCGGTAGTTCTCGACTGCTTTTTCCAGTAAGACGTCATTCTCTGGCTCGCCACGCCGACTCGGTCTATACATTTGGTCGTAGCTGTTTCCCAGATAGAAATAGGCAACACGGAGCTCGGGTGCAGAATCGAACGCGCCGCTGTCGGCTACCGTTAGCTCGTAAGCGTGCGCGGCCCGCTCGTACTCAGCCTGCGTGTACAGGCCATTCGCTTCCTTGAAATTCTTTCGAGCCATGAGCATGGAGTAGTAGTCACAGCCGGCTAGTGAAACGCTTAGCGCCGCCACGATGGTCAACCGCGGCATAATCCGTCGCATATTCATGATTTCCCCTTTTAACTGCATCTCGAGTCTCTCCATTTAGAGCACGGAAACCTGTTGACCAAAACCCGGTCAAAGGGGGGCGAGAAATCTCGGGCAAGACCCGCGAGAACGCCCCGAACCGAGCCAGTATAGTGAACCAAAAAACGACCCGTCAAGCTTGTTTGAGGTTTTGGTCGATTAACCTTCACAGGCTTCTAGGCTGCCCGCGCACTGGTTGTGGAACCCTAACGTCCTTGACCGGTTCCAAGAGCCGTCTCTATCATGGTGTCAGGATGGTCCACAAGTAACGGATCTCATTACTGGAACACCGCTTGTCATGATTCAGTTCGAAGAACTTATCGAGAAGGTTCGGCGGAATAGCCCGGACGCCAATATTGAACTTCTGAGGCGGGCTTATACCTTCTCGGCTACGGAGCACGAAGGCCAAGTCCGTCGTTCGGGCGAGCCTTACCTTGGCCATCCACTTGAAGTTGCCGACTTCCTGGCCGATATGCACCTTGACTCTGTAGCCATTGCGGCAGCGCTGCTCCACGACGTCGTCGAAGACACATTAACTACTATCGAACGAATTGAAGAGGGTTTTGGACCAGAAGTAGCGCATGTGGTAGCGGGCGTGACGAAGCTTGGCGCGATACCGTTTTCATCTTCGGAGGAGCGTCAGGCTGAAAACTTCCGAAAGATGCTTCTAGCGATGGTTGACGACGTTCGTGTCATCCTGGTGAAACTAGGAGATCGACTCCACAACATGCGTACGCTGGATCATCTACCGGAGGCTCACCGGATCCGCATCGCGCAGGAAACGAAAGACATCTACGCTCCGATTGCCAACCGGCTCGGGATGAGCAAAGTAAAGAATGAGCTCGAAGAGCTAGCGTTTCACCATTTAGAACCTCGAGCCTACGAGGCCTTGCGTATAAAGGTCGAAGACCGCCGGCGCGTAAGCGAAGGGCAAATCGAGGAGCTCAGGCAGACCATCGCGACTAAGCTCACCGATGCGCAGATTCCCATTGAGTACCTGGAGGGGCGGATTAAACGCCTCTTTAGTATTCATCAAAAGCTTAGACGACAACGAATCAACATAGACCAAGTATACGACTTGGTGGCTCTACGCTTAGTCACACACACGACCAAGGATTGTTATGCAGCGCTCGGAATCATTCACCATACTTGGTCCCCTGTGCCTGGACGGATCAAGGACTTTATTGCGATGCCTAGACCTAACGGATATCAGTCACTTCACACCTCGGTAGTGAGTGAACGAGGATTCGCGTTCGAGGTCCAAATCCGAACGGCAGAGATGCACCGAGTGGCTGAGGAAGGGATCGCGGCGCACTGGAAGTACAAGGAAGGCCGGATTGGCGCTAATCGCGACGAGCAATACTTTCTCTGGCTCCGACAAATGCTCGAATGGAATCAGGAGGTCCGCGACCCTCAGGAGTTTATGCAGAGCCTGAAGGTCGATCTTTATCCAGAAGAGGTCTACTGCTTCACGCCTCGCGGCGAGGTGAAATCACTTCCCCGTGGAGCAACGATCATCGATTTTGCCTACACGGTACATACCGATGTCGGGCACCAATGTACCGGGGGAAGGCTGAATGGGAAGATGGTGCCGTTACGTACCCAATTGAAGAACGGTGACATTGTTGAAATTGTGACCACCCAGGGTCGTCGTCCGAGTCGGGACTGGCTGAGTATTGTGGTGACCTCACGGGCGAGAAACAAGATTCGTCATTTCATTAATGCCGAAGAGAAAACCCGCGCCACGGAAATCGGTCGGAAGCTTCTTGAACGAGAAGCTCGCCGGTGCAACATCAAAATTAAGTCGAAGCTAACTGCTCAGTCGATGACCCGACTAGCGGCAGAATACGGCTTTCCGAAAATCGAGGAGTTGTACGCCAAGATCGGTTATGGGAAGGTTGCCGCGAGGCACGTACTTGGAAAGCTTGTGCCCGAGTCTGACCTATCGGACCATGGGGCTAAGAACGAAGTCGCGGCCCCACCGGTGGCAAACGTTCAGTCAAGTAAAGAACGCATCACAGTGCGCGGATTCGACGATCTTTTGGTGTTCCGTGCACGTTGTTGCAATCCGATTCGCGATGAATCGATTGTTGGCTATATCACGCGCGGCAAAGGCGTCTCGGTCCACGCTACGGACTGCCCGAATGTTCTCAATCTACTCTATGATCCCGAACGGCGCATCGATGTAGTGTGGGATAGATATGATGATCCGACGCCTTACATCGTCCACTTGGCGATCCAGATCGAAGATCGGCAAGGCATTCTGGCGGATGTCAGTGCACAGATCGCAAACATTGATACCAACATCAAGAACATCGAGGCGACGACCTTTGACGATCAACGAGGTCGAATTAACGTCACTGTTGAGGTCCGTAACGTCGAACACCTTCAACGCGTGCTCGAGTCACTTCGCGGTGTTTCCGGTGTGCTAGACGTCGAACGGGCAGCGGGCTGAGAATCAAAGTAGAGCGATCGCGTCGATCTCTACCCGAGCATCTTTTGGTAAGCGTGCGACTTGGAAGGCTGCTCGGGCAGGTTCCGGTGTCTCGAAGTAGTTACCGTAAATTTCGTTGACCACAGCAAAGTCGCTCAGGTCGGCCAGAAAGATCGTTGTTCGAACGACGTGGTCGAACGACACGTTGGCAGCGGCAAGGATGCTGGCGATGTTCTTCATGACCTGTTCGGTCTGCGCCTTGATATCGCCTTTCACCATTTCTCCAGTTGACGGGTCCAGTGGAATTTGGCCAGATACGAACAGAAGTTCACCGGTCCTAATAGCCTGTGAATAAGGTCCGATTGCTTGGGGTGCGTCCTGAGTGTGGATGGCTTGCCGCATAGGGGAGGGTGTGCCTTACTAGGCTGCCTTAGCGACCTTGCCGGAGCGCAGACAGCGGGTACAAACACGGATTCGTTTGACGCTTCCGTCGATTATCGCTCGGACCATCTGAATGTTTGCCTGGAATCGCCTCGGGGTCACATTGTGGGCGTGGCTGACGTTACGGCCTACCCTAGGACCCTTACCGCAAATTTCACACCGTCGCGCCATTTCGGTTTCTCCTTGATGTCGTCGGGAACGCCTCAGACCACCACCGCGATGCGCTCCTATAGTACCAAACGAACCAACAATTATAGCATTCGAGAAGAGGTGCGCCAGCGGCTATGGCACGATCAGTCCTTTGGCTGTGTTTGAGGGGGGATCGGAACTCTCAGAACTAGGGGCGTTGCCAGCTATTGTCGAATCTTGTTGTTGACCGTCCGGCTTGGACTCCACGGCATGCTCAGCGATACTGCGCAGAATACCGTCTAGGATAAGGTGAAGGTAGGCATCATCTCCGCCACCCAATGCAGCTCCTGCGTCCCGGCAGGCCCGCTCGGTACGATGTAAGACGGTCACAAAGTCGAGGTCGAGCGAGGTTGGCCCATTCTTCCTCTGTGCTTCGATGGCTGCTTTCAGACCTTGTTCTAGGCGCTGAGCGGGTAATGACGATGCACTATGTTCGTAAATGATGCCACGTCGTTCCGTTTCGAGTGTGGCGGCCAGCGCATGAACGGCGTCAGCGACATCTAGGTCCGTTAATCGCTGAAGCGCCTCAGGGCGGTGACGCGCGATGACGCCCTGAACGAATAGGAATAGTCGGTATTGCCGTTCTGATAAGTCCCGAATTAACGGTACGAGAAAGCGTGCCTCACGCTCGTGCCGCCGCTGGACCAAGGCCGGTGGATGTTGTTGCGCGGTTGCCAGATAGGTGCAATCTGACGGGCATGCTATTTCATGCAAGCGCTTCGTGCCGCAGCATGTGGGGCAAATCAACCCAGTTAACGCTGGGCAGGTCCGCCGCCCCTTCCGCTTTCCACACGAGATGCATCGATTGTCTGACTTTGGGGCCATAGGCAAGGAGCCGACCCAGCGTCGCACAATCGTCCTGAAGGGTCAAACCCCATTGTCCTAGTGCACAGGATTTCTAGGTTACGGCCGATAAAGGTCTTGTAGTGATGAGGGGCGGACACGGGCTAGACGCCCCTCTGGACCAGCTTTTCTTGGGTTGTTTAGGAGAAATAAGGAACTAAATTAGGGCGTTCAGCAACCAAATCCAGCCTTATGGCGTCTATACATGTGGTTGCCCTCGCCATCCAACTTTTGACGGTCTGGTTAGAAGAAATCTAGTCAGTACGAGCCACGTGGAATTAATGCGGGGCAATGCGATACGAAGGCCGGTCTCACCGAGGAAATCTTGAGGCTGCTTGGTGTTTCCGGACTGTGCGGCGGGTATTGGTAAGGAGAAACAACTTCATGGCGACGACAACATATCCTGTAGAAAGTGAGCGCTGTGCTGAGCTGAGACGTATTCTTGAAGAGCGGCGCCAGGACATGATGGTCGAGGTGCACGACCGAATGCGCGTTGTACGTGCTGAAGGCAACAGTGCTACGATGCACGGCGTTCTCGATTCGGTGGAGACTTCTGAGGCGGATATTCAGGACGAACTAGAGTTCTCCCTAATTCAGATGAAAGCCGAGACGCTGAGCAAGATCGATGGGGCACTCCAGCGGCTCAAGGTTGGAGCCTATGGTAATTGTTTTGAGTGCGGAGAAGAGATTTCCGAACAGCGATTACGGGCCCTACCTTTCGCGATAAGGTGCACAGTCTGCGAAGAGGAGCGAGAACAAGCAACGCGGAAAAGCACAACCCAGGAGCGTAGTGACTTGGAAGCACTGTTCGTAGATTTCGCGAGTTAAACCAACAAGGCTGATTGCCTAGAATTCTTCGCTTCAGGCAAACCGCGACCTAAAGGTGAACAGGAGTAAGACGGATCGCCATATGAGCGGTCAAGACGAACGTTACGATTCTGGAAGCGACATGAGCGCTGAGCACCCAATCTCAATTCCGTCGGAGGTGCCTATCCTGCCGCTGCGGGACACCGTCTTGTTTCCCAACTCGTTTATTCCGCTAGCGGTGGCTCGCGAAAGTTCAGTGCGTCTTATCGAAGAGGCAATCGCTTCTGACGCGCTGGTGGGTGTTTTCACGCAACGTGAAGCAGCGACCGAGAAACCTGCACAAGCCGATCTCTATCCGATCGGAACGGTTACCCGTATTCACAAGATGTTGAAGCTGCCGGATGGCAGTCTCCGACTCATTGTACAGGGCTTGGAGCGGCTGCACATCCTCCGTTTCAACACTGAGCACCCCTACTTACGCGCGGCAGTGGAACCGGCAACTGAGGTAATGGTGGAAGAGGATCGTCTTGAAGTGGATGCGTTCCAGCGCAATATCAAGGCTAACTTTCAGCAGGTCGTTTCATTGTCACCACTGTTGTCGGATGACCTGCAAATACTCGCGTCGAACATTGAGGAGCCTGGAAAACTAGCTGATTTTATTGCCTCCAGTTTTACAACAATCCCTACTTCTGTGAGGCAGGAGGTACTGGAAGCCTTAGACATTCGTACTCGAATGGACGTGCTCAACCGGATTCTTATCAAGGAGCTCGAGGTGCTCGAGCTAGGCTCGAAGATCCAGTCTCAGGTGCAGTCTGAAGTTGGTAAGAATCAGCGCGACTACTTCCTACGCGAGCAGATGAAGGCGATCCAAAAAGAGCTAGGTGAAGGCGACGAACAGACTAAGGAGATCGAGGACATCAGAGCCAAGCTTGAGAGCTCTGGGATGCCGGAATCCGTGTTGAAGGAAGCACTACGAGAACTGGATCGTTTATCAAAAATGCCTGTGGCGGCGGCTGAGTACACCGTCGCTCGAACCTACTTGGACTGGATCGTTGCGCTGCCGTGGGCGGTTCGGACAGAGGAGGTCATTGATTTGGCGAGGACGAAGTCGGTTCTAGATAGCGATCATTCCGATCTTGAGAAGGCAAAGGACCGGATTCTTGAGTATTTGGCGGTGCGAAAGCTAAACCCAGAAATCAAGAGCCCGATTTTATGTTTCGTTGGTCCCCCAGGGGTCGGGAAGACGTCGCTCGCTAAGTCAATCGCATCCTCACTCGACCGAAAGCTCGTTCGTATCTCGCTTGGCGGCATGCGCGATGAGGCAGAAATTAGGGGACACCGTCGTACTTATATCGGCGCCTTGCCCGGACAGATAATTCAGGGACTACGGCGCGCCGAATCGAAAAATCCCGTTTTCGTGCTGGATGAGATCGATAAGCTCGGCATGGATTTCCGGGGCGATCCGGCGTCAGCGCTGCTTGAGGTGCTCGATCCCGAGCAGAACAACACGTTTCGTGATCACTACCTTGATGTGCCGTTTGATTTATCTGAAATTCTGTTTATCACGACGGCTAACTTTCTCGACCCGGTGTCTCCAGCCTTACGGGACCGGATGGAGGTGCTTGAACTACCGGGTTACACGGATGAAGAAAAACTCAAGATTGCGTGTGAACATCTCGTGGGCCGCCAAATTGAAAATCACGGTCTGACACGGGAGCAAATTAGTTTCGAAGAGACGGCGATTCAAACAGTAATTCGCAGTCATACGCGAGAAGCCGGCGTACGAAACTTGGAGCGAGAGATCGGCTCACTTTGCCGGAAGGTTGCGCGGCGAAGGGCGGAAGGTTTGGAGGAACCAATTGTTGTGACCTCCGACACGGTTTTAGAGATGCTTGGGTCGCCGAGGTTCCATGACGAAGAGGTCGTTGAACGAACCAAAGATCCCGGCGTAGCGGTAGGACTTGCGTGGACGCCGGTGGGTGGCGAGGTGTTGTTTGTTGAGGCAACGTTAATGGCCGGGAGTGGCACATTGACTCTTACAGGACAGCTCGGCGAGGTGATGAAGGAATCGGCCCAGACCGCTCTTTCGTGGTTCAGGGCCCATGCCGGGGAGTACGGTGTCGACATGGCCTTCTATCAGAATGCTGAGCTTCATGTGCACGTACCCTCAGGTGCGATACCTAAGGACGGGCCGTCCGCTGGTGTGACGATGGCTACTGCCCTCGCGTCGCGGCTGGCGAACCGGGCCGTCCGCGAGGACTTGGCAATGACGGGCGAAATTACTCTTTCGGGCCGTGTATTACCGGTGGGTGGAATTAAAGAAAAGGTGCTCGCTGCACGCCGCCTAGGGATTCCACATATCGTTGTGCCCCGCCTCAATCAGAAGAACATCGACGAGGATTTGAGTGAGGATCTTCGTCGTGAAATGACTATCCACTATGTGTCGTCGGTTGATGAAGTCCTCGAACTGGCATTGGAGCCCTCAAAAGTTCGTGCGGGTGGTCAGTCCTCGGAATCACCGATACCACAGATCGCTAGTTAATTTAGACATTCGCTGCCAGTGCAGGTCGGTTTCTTACTAGGGTTGCGCTTGCTTTCTCAGGTCGCGCAGCAAGCATCTTAGGTCCTTGGGAAGTTTGGCACGAAACTCGACTTGGCGTCTGTCTCGCGGATGCTTGAAGGCCAGCCTGCTAGCGTGGAGAAAGGGCCGTGAGAGACTCGCCACGGTACGATGTCTTGGTGCAAGTCGATGTTTGGTACCACCGTACACGGAATCGCCAACGATAGGATGACCGATAGCTGCTAGATGAACCCGGATTTGGTGGGTGCGACCGGTTAAAATCATGACCCCTATGAGGGTCAGCCCATCGAGTGGTTCAGCTCTCACGATTTCAGTTATTGCTGTTCTGGACCGAGTCGAACTTGTAGACATTCGCTGTCGCTCAGTCCGGTGTCGACCGATCGGGAGATCAATTTTTCGCCCGTCTTGAATACCTCCCCAAACGAGTGCCACGTACTCCTTCTTGACTTCACGCTGGCGGAATTGACGCCCCAGCTCACGATGGGCCTGATCGTGTTTTGCGGCAACCAGTAGGCCTGAGGTTCCCTTATCTAGTCGATGTACGATGCCTGGGCGAAGTTCACCACCGACGCCGCTCAGACCACCCGCGTGATAGAGCAGAGCATTGACCAGCGTGCCACTTGTGTGGCCGGCTGCGGGGTGCACGACCATCCCCGAGGGTTTATTGATTACGATGATGTCGGCGTCTTCGTGAATGATGTCTAGTGGTAAATTCTCTGGAGTTAGGGTTGGAGAGATTGGCGCAGGTACATCGATCGCGATGTGAGCCCCAACACGTGCAACGACACTGGCCTTGACTGGTTCCCCATTAAGTTGCACCCGGTTTGTCTTAATCAGCCGTTGGATAAATGAGCGCGAGTGGTTGGGTAGCAACGTTACCAGAAGTTGATCGATACGTGTTCCACCGTACTTCTCTGGGGTGATTATTTCGATGTGTTCGCCCAGTTCATTCTGATCGGAAGACTCAGGCATGGGACTTACGTTGGTCGGTAAAGGAGAATCTAGCAAGATAGACCAACATAACAATACTGAGCGGAACGATGAGTCCCGAGACGAACTGTGAGGTCGAAATGGCGTCGAAAACCATTCCTCTAGGATCGCCGCGGTAGAATTCGGTAACGAAGCGTGAGACCCCGTACAGTAGAACGTACAGCCAGAACGTACGGCCCGGAAAACCCTGACTGCGCCGTTCCATACCTAACAGCATTAGCAAGATGCCTAATTCTGCGAACGATTCATACAACTGTGTCGGATGGAGGTGGACGTCAAGTGGCGTTCCTACATTGGTTGCTGCGAACGTATTCGTGAACACGATGCCCCAGGGCATATCGGTCGGCTTGCCGTAGCAGCAACCTGCCATTAAACAACCGAGGCGACCGATGGCATGCCCCAGCGCGATGCCCGGGGCGAAGGCGTCGCATGCCGTCCAGACCGGCATCCGGTGGCGGCGTAGATACCACCAGGCCACCGGTACGGCGAGGAGTAGCCCGCCGTAGAAGACTCCACCAGCTCGTACGAGCGATAACAACCGTTCCGCGCTTTGGGAGAAGTACTCAAAATCCACAAGGAACAACATCAGTTTGGCACCAACCAGCGCCGATATGATGATGAGGATTCCTAAATCCATCACCTTATTTGGGTCAAATCCCTGTCTTGCCGAGCGGACTAATGCAAGTTTTAGGCCTATTAGGTAGGCCGCTGCAAGCAGAACGCCATAGCTGTAAATCGTGATTGGACCGAAACTAAGCAGTGTTGGATACATTGCGATCTTCCGTGCGAACGGTATCAACAAGTAAACAGATTGCACCGATTGTTATCATTGAATCTGCAACATTGAATGCCCAAAAATGATACGTACCCCAGTACACATCGACGAAATCAACGACATGGCCGATCATGAGGCGATCGGCCATGTTTCCCAAAGCACCGCCGAAAATCAATGCCAAGCCAATCCTCGCAGAAGTACCGTGTGAGAAAGTCCGCGCGGCATAGATCCCGAGTATAACCAGCGCCAGCAGAGCGACTCCTGTCATGACCACGGGCTTAAAAGGAAAGTCCGCTGCATTCAGGATGCCGAATGCTGCTCCCGTATTCCGCACGTGGGTGATGTTCACGAGGCCTGGGATCAGAGTGATGCTGTCGTGGAGTGGAATGAGTTGTCGGACGAGTGCTTTACAGAGTTGGTCTAAGCCAACGATACTTCCTGCCACAATGAAGATCGACCATCGAATGTGGCAGGGCCACGATTTACCCATCGAAGGTCCGATTGGGTGAGACATCATCGTGATGTTAGGGAGAAGGGATCTTTGCGGCGCTCAACATTTCGACGCAACGATCACACAATCCTTGCTTGTCCGGTTGGTTAGATAGTGACGGCACGTAACGCCAGCAACGCTCGCATTTGAGTCCAGAAGCACGGCCGACTTCAATCCCAATCGTCTCACCCGTCACCGAGCTCTCGTCCGTGGACGTCATTTGCACGGACTCGACCTGTGCTTGCGCGATTAACAGGGTTGGAAGCTCGTCTCGGTATCGTTCAAGCAGGGCGAGTGTATCACCGCTTGCTCGAAGTTGAACACATGCTTCAAGAGAGGTGCCGACCGTCTTGTTCTTACGCAGGATCTCTATCTTGGCATTTACCGCCTCGCGAATTCTAACTAAACGTTCCCACCGTTCGACCAACTCAGAATCAATGAGTTCGTCGAGCCCAGACGGAAAATCAGCAAGATGTACGGAAACCTCTCTGGAACCCGGTAGCACTCTCCAGAGTTCGTCTGCCGTCACGGGTAATATCGGAGCGATGAGCTGCGTCAAACCATCGGCAATCCGAAAGATCGCAGTCTGCGTAGACCGGCGTGCTGGATGTGCCGGTGCGAATGTATACAGCCGGTCCTTTACGATATCGATGTAGAGGGCACTCAACTCAACGGTGACAAATCTATTAAGTGTTTGAAAAATTTGCTGAAAATCGTACCTATCGTAAGCAGTGATGACTCGCGTTGCATTGTCGGCGTAGCGCGCGAGCACGAATCTGTCAAGCTCCTCTAATTGGTCGGGTGGCACAGCATCCTCAATCGGCTCAAAATCATGAAGGTTGGCGACCAGAATGCGTAATGTGTTACGAATTTTTCGGTAAGCCTCGATGACTCGTGCCAAGATCTCTTTACCGATTCTAACGTCTTCTCGGTAGTCGACCATCGCGACCCACAGCCGTAGGATCTCCGCACCGCTTTCTTCGATGACGGTCTGTGGAGCGATGTCGTTGCCTAGAGACTTCGACATCTTTCGGCCTGATTCATCGACGACGAATCCGTGTGTGATGACCTGACGGTAGGGCGCTTTTCCTCGTGTGCCTTGTCCAACTAGAAGGGAACTGTGGAACCATCCACGATATTGGTCGCTTCCTTCGAGGTAGATCTCGGCTGGCCACCCGAGCTGGCGGTCCTCCAGGACCGCCTCGTGGCTGGAGCCAGAATCGAACCAAACATCCAAGATGTCCTGTTCGCGTTTGAATTCATTACCACCACAGGTGTCACACTTATGTTTCGGTGGAACGAATTCCGATAGGTCTCGTTCATACCAGGCGTCTGCTCCAAAGGCTTCAAACACTTTGGCCGCGTGCTCGGTCAGGGCTGTCGTTAGCGCAGCGTCACCACACTTCGTGCAGTACAACGCAGGAATTGGTACACCCCACGACCTCTGGCGGGAAATACACCAGTCGGGACGATATTCCAGCATGTTGTGAATGCGTTCTTGACCCCACGGGGGGAACCACTGAACCTCTTGAATAGCATTCAATGCACCTTGCCGTAGTCCCGCTGCTTCCATTGCAATAAACCATTGCCAGGTTGCGAGGAAAATGACGGGGTGCCGACAGCGCCAGCAGTGGGGATAGGAATGTTCCAATTGAGCTCTATGCCATAGTCGTCCAGCATCGGCTAAAGCCTCTTCGATTTTCGGATTCGCGTCGAAGACACGCATGCCAGAGAAGGTTTTAACCGTGCTGTCGAATTTTCCATCGGGGCCAACCGGGGCGTATGTCTCTAGACCGTACTTCACACCTGTGTTGAAGTCGTCAGCACCGTGACCAGGCGCCGTGTGTACGACCCCGGTACCCTGCTCAAGCGTTACGTAATTGCCTAGAACGCCGACCGATACTCGATCGTAGAGTGGATGCTTGAAGCGTAAGCCCTCGAGCTCGGCACCCTTAACGACAGCGAGGCGTTCGCCTAGGTGGCGTCCTATTTCAGTTTCGATACGTTCCGCGATTGCATCAGCGACGACGACAATAGTGGGAGAGTCACCGCTATCCGGAGAATAGAACCCATAGTCGAGATCAGGATGAAATGCGATCGCCAGGTTGGACGGGATGGTCCATGGTGTTGTGGTCCAGATGAGAGCGGAAACGGGCCGCTCCCCAAGGGCTTTTTGCTTGGCGGCAAGTTCCTCAATGGACTCCTTTGCCATCTTGAACTCTACGTAGATCGAAGGTGAGTTATGAGGTGCGTAATCGACCTCCGCTTCTGCCAGCGCTGTTTGGCAATGAATGCACCAATGCACTGGTTTCTTACCTCGATACACCATACCTTGCTCGACGAATTTACCCAGTGCCCGGACGATTGCGGCTTGGTAGCGAAAAGCCATGGTCAGGTAGGGTTCCGACCAAGTTCCGAGTACACCCAGGCGCTTGAAGTCTTCACGCTGCACGCCAACGTAGGTTTCAGCGTAAGTCCTGTATGCTCGGCGGAGATCGGCTTTACTTAGATCGCGTTTTCTTGAGCCAAGCTCACGGTCTACCTTGAGTTCAATTGGGAGTCCGTGACAATCCCAGCCGGGCACGTATGGGCTGTCGAACCCAGACATTGTTTTGGCCCGTACGACAAAATCCTTAAGGATCTTGTTGAGTGCTGTGCCGATGTGAATGCGCCCGTTAGCGTAAGGTGGACCGTCGTGCAGAACGCATTTAGGTGCTCCAGCACGGTGAGCACGAATTTGCTCGTAGAGTCCGGTCTCTTCCCAGCGCGCAATCGCTTCGGGCTCAGCCTTCTGCAGGCTTGCCTTCATAGGGAACTCGGTGCGTGGGAGGTTGAGGGTTGATTTCCAGTCGGCCATGAAACGTTGTCAGTTGCTAGGTTCGTGCTAGGCTACCTCCGGAGCGCCTCGCTGCCCCCTAGTTTGCCTGATCATTGTAGTGCAATTTAGCGAGACAACACGGAGCCGAACCCAGACTCCTGGCGAATTAATATAACGCCGACGTGGTCGATCTTTGTGTTGAGGTGGCTGTTCCGTCCATTCGTGCGACAATGTTTGACAACGGATGTAGCGTGCCTTGGCTTCGTCGACCCACACGATACGGATGTTGAAGGCGCCAACTTTCCACGATGTTGAGTCAGCCCTTCCGATTTCGCGATCTCCATACGCTGGATGAACTAAAGCGTGTGGTCGAACTTGAGACGATTGTCTGGGAGTACACAGATCTCCAGGATGTAGTTCCAGTACCGATTCTAGCGATCAACGTGAAGCGTGGTGGGATCCTGATAGGCGCATTCGATGAGTCCGAGGCGATGGTGGGATTCGCTTACTCGCTACCGGGCTTGAAATCTGGTCACCTGATTCAATGGTCACACATGCTCGGAGTGTTAGAGGCGCACCGCAATACTGGCCTCGGCCGGTTGCTTAAGCTGGAGCAGCGGAAGCGAGCGCTCGAGATGGATATTAAAGTGATCGAATGGACTTTCGACCCGATGCAGTCGATGAACGCGCACTTTAATCTAACGAAACTTGGTGCTGTGATAATCGAGTACGAAGAAAATATTTATGGTGAGTCAAGTAGCTCGCTCCACCGAGGAACCCCGACAGACCGTTTTGTAGCAGGGTGGAATCTGGAATCATCCCGCGTTCTTACTCGAATCGCTGGGACTACAGATGACATACCCATTGCCAGCGAGCTGCCGTTGATTAACGAAACCAACGTTGAGGATGTTTGGCTTACTTTCAAATCTTGGGATTCGAAACTTACACAACCTCGTCTTCGGGTTGAGATTCCGACTGGTTTTGGGGAAATGCAGCGCTCGTCACCCGACAGGGCTCGCGATTGGCGCACTGCCAGCCGCGACATGTTCACCACTTATATGGCTCGTGGCTACCAGGTAGTTGAATTCGTCTTCGACCGTGCGGCTGGGCGCGGTTGGTACTTCCTAGAACGGTGATGGTTCGAAGGGACTCGATTGTTATCCGGGCGGCCAGGTGAGAGCGCGTCCGCCAAGCAGGTGCAGGTGGATGTGAAAGACGGTTTGCCCCGCCCCACGGTTGCAATTAAAGACGGTACGATACCCACTGTCCGCGATACCTCGTTCCTTGGCGATAGCAGCGGAACGCCAGATCATTTCACCAACGAGTTCCTTGTCGCTAGGAGTGAGGTCATTAAGAGTTTCCACATGCTGGCGTGGCACGATTAGTACGTGTGTCGGCGCTCGCGGGCTGATGTCCTCAAATGCCACAAGTGTCTCATCTTCGTACACAATTGTGGCCGACACCTCGCCTTTGACAATTCGGCAAAACAGACAGTCACTCATCGGTTATTCCGATACGTTGCCACGCCAACGCGGGGCAACCCTTGAATGTCGTGGACGACTTGTATATCGGTTAGATGAGTAGCGTTGGCAATCTGCCTAAACACCGCTTCTTGATCGCACCCGAACTCAACTATAAGTGAACCGTTATTGACGAGTTTGAGGCTAGCTTTCTCGATAAGCGCACGCAGTGTCTCAGTACCGCCGGCTCCGCCGTTCAGCGCAAGGTGCGGTTCGTGGTCTCGCACCTCCGGTGCTAGGTGCTGCATTGCCTGGGCCGTTACGTAGGGCGGATTTGACACGATTAGGTCAAGGGGTCCGGAAAGACCTGCTAACTGCGGGCCGTGCCGTAACTCGATCCGATCCGAGACGCCATGACGTTTGGCATTGGCCTGAGCAACGGCCAGTGCCGGTTGGGAGATGTCCGTTGCGACGATCGTCATATTAGGAAATTCAATGGCAAGTACGACGGCGATACAGCCCGACCCGGTACCCACGTCGACGAGCACACCGTTTATTGATCGATCAGGTCTAAGTTGTAGGACGGTTTCGATAAGGAGCTCTGTTTCAGGTCTAGGAATTAAAGTGTCTGGTGTTACAGCGAATTCCAAGCCCCAGAACTCGCGCTTACCCGTTAGATAGGCCACTGGTTCTCGCCGCGCGCGCCGCGCAATCAGAGAAATGTACTCTTTGTCGAATGCCCGGGTGATTTTCTGGTGGCGTTCGGTGAAATAGGTCGCACGGTCCCACCCGAGAAGGTGGCGTGCAAGGACCTCCGCATCGAGGCCGGCTTCTTCCGGACGGATTCCCGACTCGATCAGTCTTGTGCAAGCGGCATTCACCAGAGAGAGGATACTCACGGTTTGAGGGATACCTCTTGGACTTGTTTAAGCTCTTCGGATTGGAAATGGGTCACAACCTGCTCAATCAAATCTGATAAATCACCGTTCAACACTTCAGTAAGCTGGTGCGTCGTGAAGTTAATACGGTGATCCGTGATTCGGTTTTGCGGGAAGTTGTATGTGCGGATTTTTTCTGAGCGTTCGCCAGTACCGACTTGACTGCGTCGGTCTTGGGCAATGGCATCCTGTTGTTTTTGAAGCTCGAGCTCGTAGAGTCGTGAACGAAGAACCTTCATTGCCTTCGCCTTGTTCTTGATCTGTGATTTTTCGTCCTGCTGCGATACCACAATTCCCGTCGGTAGGTGGGTCACACGCACGGCTGAATACGTGGTGTTAACACTTTGTCCTCCCGGGCCGCTTGAACAGAATGTGTCGATCCGAATTTCCTTCGGGTCGATTTGAATATCGACATCTTCGGCTTCAGGAAGTACGGCGACAGTCGCCGTTGATGTATGAATCCGGCCGCTTGCTTCAGTTGTTGGTACGCGCTGAACCCGGTGCACGCCACTTTCGTACTTTAGTCGGCTATACACTCGGCGTCCCTCAATAATCGCGATAACTTCTTTAATGCCGCCTATACCGGTCTCGTTAATCGAAAGCATGTCGATCCGCCATCCTTGGCGCTCGGCAAATCGACTGTACATCCGGAAGAGATCGGCTCCAAAAATACCGGCCTCGTTTCCACCTGTGCCTGCCCGAATTTCCAGAATCACGTTTTTTTCATCGTTAGGGTCCTTGGGAACGAGGAGCAATTTAATGTCGGCGAGTAAGGTGTCCTCACGTTCGCGCAGGACGTGAAGCTCCTGCTCTGCGAGGTCGTGCATCTCGCCGTCAGTCGAATTTAGGAGTTCTCGAGCCTGTTCGATTTCGGCCAAGATACCTTTGTAGTCGCGAAACTTTTCGACTAACGGCTGAATGTCAGCGAGTGCTTTGGCATGTTTACGATACTGCGCGGAATCAGATTCAGCACTCAAATTGCTGATGCTCTGCATCAGTTCGTCGTACCGTGTTTCAATCGCAGTCAGTTTTTCGAACATAGCCGGACCCAGTGTCAGCCGGGAAATTCTCCACCCGAGACAGGAGGAAGGAAGGCCACCTCATCGCCATCATCGAGTACCGTTTCCATTTTTGCGTATTCAGCATTCACCGCCGTTGATATCGACCCTGTGTAGGTACTGATGTCAGGAAACTCCTCCACTAGATCGTCCCATATCCTTTGTGCAGTTGTGCCAGTTGGTACGTCGCGGTTCAGCTCAGCCACGCCGACAATGTCGCGAAGGCGGGCGAACACGCGAATGTTCACACGCATGCCCGTCGGAACGCTTCCTCGCGTGCTGCTGCGTCATCAGGATCGGTTGTGGCACCCTCGATCCACACGTCACCGTCTTTGAAGAACTCTCGTTTCCAAATCGGTGCGATCTGTTTCACTCGTTCGATCGCGTATCGACTGGCCGCGAATGCATCGGCGCGATGTGGCGCCGCCACGACGATCGCCACGCTAACTTCGCCGATGGTTAGGACTCCGATACGATGGTGTAGAGCAAGTTGAGCGGTTGGCCATCGTTCGACAATTTCGTTGTCGATTCGTTTGAAAGCGCGCAGCGCTAATGGTTCGTAGGCCTCGTATTTCAACTTGACGACGCGGCGTCCAAGATTGGACTCACGCACTAGTCCGAGAAATGAGGCCACTGCACCAGTACCCTCCGAACCGTCGCTTATTGGAGCATCATGGACGCACCTGATCAGGGCATCGAGATTTAATCGCTCCGTTGTCACCGCGAGTCGAGCAAGACCCATCATGGGAAGTATAGCAGTCGGGAAACCAAGGCCTCTTGTCCTTGATTTCGAACGCATCTCCTAGCGGTAAACTCACCCGAGTCTCACTGCTAGCACTTCCAAAAGTGGCCGAGAGGTCCGTGTCCGCTTCCAAATGGTAGCCCGTGGCGAATCGCCTGCGCGACGTAGTGTTTGGCGCCCGAGATGGCGTCCGGCGTCGGGAGTCCCAGTGCCAAGTTAGCTGCCACGGCTGCGGCAAATGTACACCCAGTGCCGTGTGTTTGACGGGAGGGGAGGCGTGGGCCACTCAACTCTAGGTACTCGTGACCGTCGTAGACAAGGTCGACCGCATCTGCTGTTGGGATGTGTCCGCCCTTGATCACGACCGTTCCCGGTCCAAGATCGTAGATACGCCGGGCAGCTTCTCTGGCCGATCCAAGCGAGTCGATCTCAATCTTGGCCAGCACTTCCGCTTCCATAGCGTTTGGGGTTACAACAGAAGCGTGAGGTAAGAGCATTCGGCGAACAGCGTCAATAGCTTCTTCGGCCAACAAGCGTGCACCGCTTTTAGCAACCATCACGGGGTCCACAACGATGTGGGGTGTAGGCAGCGATGGTAATAGTGTCGCAACCCTTTCCACGATTTCTGGTGTTGCCAACATGCCAGTCTTTACAGCATCCACGCCAATGTCATCAGCAACGACATTAACCTGCGCGACAATCAATTCTACTGAAAGATTCTCAACCGCTTCGACGCCGAGAGTATTCTGAGCGGTAACGGCTGTAATAGCGCACGTCCCGTATACGCCGTGTGCAGCAAAGGTCTTCAGATCGGCTTGGATACCCGCACCGCCACCCGAGTCGCTTCCCGCAATTGTCAGTGCTGTCTTCATCGGCTAAGATGTCGCTATGTCAAGGATAGAGGGTTTGCGCACTCTTGGAGTCCCTTCGGCGTCTCTGCCTCTAGTATTGCACTGGACCCGTTCCAGCGAGTACGGCCAGCTGGTTAGGACGTTGGCGGTGCTATTTTTCGCTGCACTGATTGCATCGGCGGCCCAGATAAGCATCCCATTGCCATTGACGCCAGTCCCTCTGACGCTTCAACCAACAATTGTACTGCTAAGCGCCGCTGTATTGGGTGCCCGTTTGGGTGCGACCTGTCTCGTGCTTTATCTCGCAGCCGGTGTTGTCGGTTTCCAGGTATTTACTTGGTCGCCTTGGCTACCGCTAGGTGTTGGTCGCCTCCTTGGACCGACCGGTGGGTACTTACTGGCCTATCCGATCGCGGCCTATCTAGTCGGCTGGCTCGTTCAGCGCGGAATGGATCGACGATACATTACCTCTGTTGGAGCGATGCTGGCCGGGCTCGCTGTAATCTATCTTGGCGGTTTTGCTTGGCTGCTGGTGTTTACCTCACCGGAATGGAGCACGCAGGCGGCGGCCAAACTCGGTGTCTATCCCTTCCTACTGGCTGACGCGGTTAAACTTTGTCTTGCCGCGGCCCTACTTCCTAGTTTTAGGCGATTCACGACTGGCCGTTAGCACCATTTTTTGCGGTTTCGATTTCTGGTCTTTGGTTCCTAGAATAGTAACCAAAGACGGAACTTGCCGTCAGTATGGCCTATTATAGTTAGGTATGTTGTCGCAATTATTCGAGAGCGTTCTCGATTTAATCGTGCAGACGTCGACCAATCTTCCACCAGACGTCCGCGCAGCCATGTCGCATACCGTGGGTTCTGAATCTTCTGGCAGCCGGTCTTCTCAAGCGCTCGACATCATTTCACTGAACATCGATCAGGCCTCCGACTGTGAGGGGGCGATCTGTCAAGACACCGGGATGCCAACGTTCGAAATTCAAACGCCTGTCGACGTCAATCAGATTGTAATGCACCGGGAGATCCATCGGGCCGTTGTGGAAGCGACTGAGCAGGGCAAGCTTCGACCGAATTCAGTCGACTCAATCACGGGCAAGAATTCTGGTGACAACCTCGGACCTGGGACGCCGATCATCCACTTTAATCAATGGGAGCGCGACGAGATTGAGATCCGATTGTTACTGAAGGGTGGCGGTTGTGAGAACATGAACGCCCAGTATGCCTTGCCGGCCGAGCTGACGCACTTGGGTCGTGCCGATCGGACACTCGAGGGCGTCCGAAAGTGTATTCTACATGCCGTATGGCAGGCTCAAGGTAGGGGCTGTAGTCCTGGTGCAGTCGGAGTGTGTGTTGGCGGCGACCGAACGTCGGGCTACTCCCATGCTAAGGCTCAGCTCTTTAGATTGCTGGACGACGTTAATCCCGACTCTCGTCTGGCGGACCTCGAGCGTTCTGTGATGGCTACGGTTAATGGGCTCGGTGTGGGCACGATGGGGTTTGGGGGTGACGTGTCGCTTATTGGGTGCAAGATTGCTGCACTCAATCGGCTTCCCGCGAGTTTCTTTGTATCCGTTGCGTATGATTGTTGGGCCTTCCGTCGGCTAGGAGTCGTGCTTGATAAGGAATCTGGAGCGATCCGCCGCTGGCTTTATCGTGACCCTACGATGCCAGTAATGCGAATGACCGCGGTTACCGACACCGGGTTCTCGAAAACTGGGCAGGAAGTAGTGCTAATGGCGCCGATTGATGAAGCTACGATCAGGAAACTTCGCGTTGGCGATGTTGTGTTGGTTTCTGGCCGTGTCTATACGGGGCGTGATGCTGTTCACACGTATCTAATGGAGCACAAGTCTCCGGTCGATCTCCGGGGTGGCGTTCTTTATCACTGCGGCCCCGTCGTTGTACGCGAAGGTGAAGGGTGGCGTATTACAGCCGCGGGACCAACGACCAGTATCCGTGAGGAGCCATACCAGGGAGAGGTTTTGAAGCGCCATGGAATTCGGGTGGTGATTGGAAAAGGGGGCATGGGAGCTGAGACACTTGCAGCACTTCAAGAGACTGGCGCGGTCTATCTAAATGCCATTGGTGGCGCTGCCCAGTTCTACGCACGCGCGATTGAGCGGGTCGACGGTGTATCCCTTCTGGACTTCGGTACCCCCGAAGCGATGTGGCATCTGCAGGTGCACGACTTTCCAGCCATCGTGACGATGGATGCGCATGGTGCTAGTCTTCACCGTGAAGTTGAAAAAGACTCCGGTGAACGACTGGCAACTATGTGACTACGTCTCTCTCTTTAGTTCGTTATAGGACCGCCGGCACAACCAGCATCATTTGATTCCCCTAGAGGTGCTTCAGGAAGCGGCGGACGTACGAGATTTCGTTCCATGGCTCGTACATCGCCAGCCGTCGTCGCGAGATCCTCAATTGGTAGAAGGATGGACGGAATCGCCTCGTTCACTTCGATAACCTTTAGGTAACCGCAGCACACCTCACAGAATAAAAGCTGTAGTGAAGGTTGACCTGGTGTTGGCGGTTCATGCTGAATCTCTGGTGACAAGCAGTATGGGCATGCGGGTTCTTGGAGCTTCCATCCGGCACCGCAGAAGGAACACCTCAGAGTGACATCGCACTCCCGGCATTCGCCGAGGGCAGGCCAGGAGCCACATATGAGGCATGTTCCATGGCCCCAAGCATTAATAGCCTTACGGACCTTAGGTTCGATGCCGTCATTGGTAAGGATTGCTCTCTGGAACTCATGAGCAATGGGTCCAACAGTCAGTTCGGCAACTAACCACAGAAGATCCGGCGCTAAGCCAGGGTGGATGGCACCCGTTCGGATATCGTTTTGGCGGCGAGTTAGTGATGCGTTCAGGAGCGAGGTTGTGCTGAGCCGCTGTTCTTGAATCGCGTGGTCGACATGTCGGGCCGCGTCGCCTGCGCCGCCGATCGCCAGAATGTTACATAGGTCGCATAACCCGGGTTCGAGGATTTCTGTTGGTAGATCAACACGGTGTTCATGTAGTAGGGCACGCGACATGCTAAGCGTAGTTACTATCACTGTCGTTTCAATGTCAGGTGGTGTCCAATTTGATTGCTCGAGTGCTTCGGTTAACCCAGCAATTCGTCGGACGAGAGATCGCTGAAGTGTGACAGCTGCTGCTAACTCAGGGGTGTCAGCCTCGATCTGGCACCATCGTGCTTCGGCGCGTTGCAGTGAGTCTTCTAAGTTGAAATCCTTACGGGTCATCTGAGTAAGTATGTCGTAGTCGCACGCGTGACATCTTATCGTGGTCTCGGAGTATGACGCGTCGATCTAATTACTGACAGGTTCTTGTCGGTCGAGGATTAAACGGTTCTGTGTATCCTAGCGGAGCTTGCCGGGCTTTCTCTTATAAAGCTATAATCAACTCTGGTCAAGGGAGACTTCGCGCATATGAGTGGACTTATTAACGTGACTCCGACTGCGGCTACCAAGATTCAGGCGCTTCTTAGCGAGGAAGACAAGCAGCTGGCAGGACTTCGTGTTTTCGTGCAGGGTGGTGGATGCTCAGGGTTTCAGTACGGCTTGATGATTGAGGAGGGCGAGGGCGACGCGGAATCCGATCGCGTGTTCGAGTCAAATGGGGTCAAGCTGTTCGTTGATCCGATCAGTATCCGATACCTCACAGGTGCCGAAGTAGACTTCGTCGATAATCTAACAGGCGGTGGATTCACCATTAAGAATCCGAACGCCAAGTCCACCTGTGGTTGTGGTTCGTCGTTCGGTGTTTAAGTTTCAGCTGTCGATTAGTTTCGGACCACGCGTCTGTTAGTCCGGCTACGGCCGTGGTTGTACTGAGAAAGTCATTGTGATTCCGTGACGATGGAACAGCCGGCTGCCTACGTAGACCGTCTCCGCCCTGCTGGTGGGAAGCGTTCGGGTAAGCGCGATCTGATCGTCGATGTGTTCCTCCGTCAGGAGGGTCACCTAAGCGCTGATGACCTGGCCAGTCTCGTTAAGAAGGAAGACAATAAAATTGGTCGGGCCACCGTGTACCGGGCGCTCCAGTGGATGGTGGCTGCTGGGATCGCACGCAAGGTCGATTTCGGCGAAGGCCATTTTCGATTCGAGCACTCGTATCGACATCCGCGACACTTCCACTTGCTATGCAAGGCTTGTGGGCGCTCATCTGAGTTCCTCAGTTCAGATATTGAGTTATTGATTGAAGAAATCGCTTCAGTCCAGCGGTTCACAACCAGTCAAAACGTGTTGCAGGTGTACGGTACGTGCGACGCGTGCAAGACAGGGAGTAAATCTGTAGACAATGTCGCGACAACGGAGTTGCTATTCGCGCGTGACGCCCTTCGTATTGCTATTGCGACTGAGCGGAGTGGACTGGCGTTCTATTTGAAGGCTTCGAGCATTACCAATGACAGGAACGGGCGCAAGGTGTTTCAAAAATTGGCCGAGGAAGAGCGCGAGCACCTGGAATGCCTAGAGAAACGATATAAGGAGATACTCGCCCAAGATCCGCAGTTAGAGGTTCGACCTACGTTCTTGTTCTTTAAGGGAGCAGCGGATGGTCTGTTCACGGTAGGCACCGAAGAGCTACTAAAAGGTGTCGATGCGAAACAAGCGTTCATGATTGGTATTAAGTGTGAGCGTGGATCACACCGCTTCTTTAAGCGGTACGGTGAGCGTTTCGAAGACTCTGAAGGTAAACAGATTTTCTTGGATTTTGCCGACGACGAACGTGAGCATCTTGAGTTGCTGATTCGTGAATCCCGCGCCTTATTTAAGCGATCACCACGAAAACGGCCAAATGCTAAGCGCTCCTCCCGTTCAACCCGCCGTGCGAGTGCTTAATACTGGTAACATCGGCCTGAGAAGTCTACCTCGAGTCCGGAATCGAGAGTCGTGATCGACCTTCACCTACACACCACAGCGTCTGACGGTGCTTACTCGCCCGAAGAGTTGTTGTTACTGGCGTCGTCTGTTGGTGTACGGACTCTTAGTATTACGGACCACGATACGATGGCTGCCGTTCCGAAGGCATCAGCACTTGCGGACTCCTTCGGAGTGGAGTTGCTAGCAGGCATCGAAATTACGGCAGTGTGCGACGGCCATGATATTCACATTCTGGGCTACTTTCTGACGGTTCGTCCCACGGGACTTGACACCTTTCTTGCTGCCCAACGGCGGCACCGAACTGACCGTTTACGGGAGATGGCCAATCGACTGACAGTTTTAGGCGTTGGTGTGGACATCGATCGATTGCTGGCCGAACGTGCCGCTGCCGGTCGATCGCCGGGGCGTCCGCATTTGGCTGAAGCCTTGGTAGCTGCGAGGCACGCCACATCTGTTCAGGAGGCCTTTGAACGTTGGCTTGGTGATGGTCGCGCTGCGTGGGTGCCACGGCACGGACCTTCACCTGAGCAGGTGATAGAGACTATTTCGCGGGCTGGTGGTGTCGCTTCACTGGCCCATCCTGGCCTAACTGGTAATCGTCGGCTGGTGAGCCGCTTAGCTGAGGTGGGGCTGGAAGCTGTGGAGGTGTACCATGGTCAACACGATCTGGTAACCAAGAAGCGACTTCTCAAACAAGCACGTAGCTTGGGGTTGGCAGTCACTGGAGGGTCGGATTTTCATAGTGATGCTGATCATCGCTCTAGTCATTTGGGACGGGTCGGTCTTCCAGTGATGGAGCTTCAGGGTTTGCGCGATCGGTTGACGCGTGCCGATCGCCGTATCGAGACCGACCAAAGCGATTCTGAGTAGCGGCGACTTTAAGAATAAACGAATGCCATCAGCGCTCCTAACGGCTACCACGCTCTCTGTTCTTGGCTTGGCTGCGAGTGTTGTCTTGGGTCAGTTTGCGGCAACCTCACAAGAGGTGATCCAGCACGTGTCGCTAGCCGTATTTGTAACAATGATGACACTGCTCTCTCATTCGATGCTCATGTTTTATTTAATCGGGAAGGGCAAGGCGGTTCGAGAAGCAGTCACAGAGGCGAGTTTGTCAGCAGACTTCGTCGTCGAAATCTCGCGTGCACGCAAACCGGTTTTCTCAGTTGGCATGCCTGCAATACTTCTGACAATCGTAGCCGCGGTAATAGGGGCCGGTGTTGATACTGGGGCCATACCCAGTTGGTTTCATGGGCTGTTCGGATACTGCGCCGTATTGAGTAACGTCATGTTGCTCCGTGCCGAATATATTGCGTTGGCCGCAAGTACACGCACTGTTGCCAAGGTGAATCGCCTATTAAGTGTCTGAAGTTCTAGGACCGCTCTAATCCTGGCGATCTGTATCGCCGATGTCGGCCAGTAACAACGCGGACGTCGAAGACGCCCGCGCTCTTTTTCACGATAGAAGGTCAACCGAGTTGGGGTGGCCGCCGACTCGGTGCGTTCAACCTGAAGTTACTCGACTGTGAAAGAGACCATAGCGTTCAAGCCTTCAATCGTCCGATGCTCCCCATCGCCGATTTGTAGGCAAACACGATGAGGGCCGGGTTCAAATTGCATGTCAATCATGAATGAACCAGTGCCAAAATGTACCCACGGATCCGCCTGTGGAATCACCTCGCCAGCTGGGAGACAGTCGGTGTCAATACCAATGTGGTGGTGTCCAAAACCCTGGCGGATTGTAGGTGGATCGGTCACCGGCTCAATCACGAAGTTTTCAGCCCCAAACATCAAATGCACAGGGCTGCTAACCGTGGCACCCTCTTCCGGGGCAAGGAAGGAGACGCGCGGTGACGTATCCATCGGTGATTCTTCGACTGCCGGTTCTTCGACAACGGTGTCAGGCTCCTGGGCCGTCTCCTCGCCGCCGCCGCATGCGGTCGTGGTGATCGCTCCACCTGCTATCAACATAACTAGAACGAAACGGGTCGAACTGCATAACACTTCTGTGTACTCATTACGATGCATTGCCACTCTCCTCGGCGATCAAACCACACCATGGCGCCTATGTTCGAAAGGAGCCGTCCACGCGATGCCCACCTCAGTGCCGCTTCAGCCTTATAAAAAGAGATGTGGGTCAGGATTAACAGGGGACCACTATATAGCAAGGCCATATTGAACCGGTTGAAATGGCGGAAGCGCCTGGGAGTCGAACCCAGCCCCCCTGCTGAGCAGGGAGCGACCGATTTTGAAGACCGGGAGGGCCACCGGGCCCCGTTCGCTTCCAGGGACGCCCAGGCGGGTTACGCCCGGTGTATTCGGATAGAGGCCACACTCAAAACACTCGGAGCGGGGGGAGCGAAGCGCACTGGCTCGTGCGGGAACGGGAATTCTGACTAGCTCTCGATGAGTTGGACCTCGCCAGCGCGGGGACCCTTGGCAGATTCTTCTACAACGAACTCCACACGTTGGCCCTCACGGAGCAATTCGAACACAGCACCTCGCACCGCACTACGGTGGAAGAAGTGTTCGATTCCACCCTCATCGCGGATGAAACCAAAGCCTTTGTCAATGAGGAGTCTCGCAATCGTGCCGCTTGACATACCCTTATTCCTCCGATCTTCCCTCGGCCAAACTTCCGGCCTTTCCAACAACTTCAAAGCCGGATTGCGCTGTCTTGGTGTCACGATTCACCCGACACCAGGGTCGGCGCAAAGAGCGCCAAGTGTGGTGCATTCCTAGAAGGAAGTCAAGCTAACGGCAGACTTTACCGGCATTCGAGACATCATGGTTGGACGGTGGTGACGACTTCTGACTACCCGATCATAAATTAGCGCTCTATAATTCGAGAAAGCCCATATCTATCCAGAGATTGGCGCTGTTCTAGGAGTAGCCGGCTTTGGAGGTGGGTAGGTGGTCCAAAAGTGTCGGCCACACCGTGAGCAGACCCAAAACTGCTGCGGCTTCCACTCCGCACCAGGGGAGGGGTCAGCCATGTCCATCTGGGTACCGCACCGCTGGCATCTAATTTGGATGGAAACATCAGGCATGCCAAGATTCTAACACGATGGCTCACGCCAACGACCTACGCCCAAGGACTGCTAGACTGGTAATAGTGTCTGCCCTTGGTTTACTAGAGGCCTCGTCATGATCCCTGGTGTGATCCTAGCAGGTGGTGCGTCATCCAGGATGGGGCGCGCCAAAGCTCTACTGCCTACTGCCAACGAAGGTCAGACTTTTCTTTCCCAGCTCGTGAGAACACTTTGGGCCGGTGGCGTGGATGACGTTGTGGTCGTGGTTTCGTCAACGTCTGGAGATGTTGAGCGTGTACTCTCCAAGGAGTCGCTAAGTTGTCGCCTTGTCGTAAATCATCAGCCCGAGCGTGGCCAGATTTCGTCAGTGCTTACTGCATTAGCCGCAATCGACAGACCTGGAGTGACAGGCATGCTGGTCACCCTAGTCGACGTTCCGTTAGTGAGTCCGGAGACGATAAGCCGTATCCTTGCAGCGTTTCGCACCCGACACGGGCCGGTTGTACGACCAGCCTCCGGCGCTAAGCACGGTCACCCTGTGGTGTTTGGTCGGGAGGTGTTCGACGATCTGCGACAGGCCGATCAATCTGTCGGGCTCAAATCCGTCATCCGTGCTCATGAGGCGGCCATTATCAACGTTCCCATCGATGACCCAGGTGCATTCATCGATATTGATGACCCCGAAGATTACGTGCGATTTATCGGCCCTTGGCCATTTAGCAAGTCGTTGCGTTGATTGGGACTGTTACGGTCAGATAAGATGTACGCCTGCCGCGCGGCAGTTTGGGGCCAGTGGCGCAGTTGGGAGCGCGCGTGAATGGCATTCACGAGGTCACGGGTTCGACCCCCGTCTGGTCCACCATTTTTCCCTTCCTTTGACAATCGGTCTCAACCGAAGAGTCTTTCGACGTGTATCCTGCAGCTTTTCGGTTTCCGTCTAGTGATAAGCGACTCAGTACTCCGAGAACATCCGACGAATTTCTGTAACATCGCTGGTTCTCGTCAAGGCCAACATCAGCAGAATGCGAGCCTTGAGTGGGGCTAGGTCTTGTGCGGCGATTCGATGAGCGATGCCCAGTCGGCGGCTTTCTGGCATGCCTTGTTCGAGTGGCGGTAGTTGGCGTGGTATGACGCGCCCGCTCCCGCTACGTGTGCTCATGACGGTGAATACACCTCGTTTGTGCGCGTAGGCCATTGCTTCGTTTTGGGTACCGCTCGTCGCACCAGCGCCGGCTGCTGCGACTACGATGCCATGAGCTCCGGCATCGACGACCGACTCGATCAAGTCCCCGGAAGCGCCCTGGTAGACCAAAATTACGTCAACGCGAGGCAATTCCGTGACGCCAGCCAGATCAAATTCGCTCCGGTAAGTGTGACGGCGCAACATGTTACGGTAGTAAACGACACCATCGCGGTCCACGAGGCCAAGGACTCCATAACCTCTTGTTGCGAATGTGTGTAGACGCAGAGAGTCGGTCTTGGTCACCTCTCGGGCTGAATTGATTTCCCCATTGAGCACGACGAGGGCACCTTTACCACGAGATTGAGGTGCGGCCGCTACACGAAACGCCTGCTGCAGGTTCGCCGCGCCCTCATATCCGAGCGTACTTGGATTGCGCATCGCGCCCACCACGACGACGGGACGTTCACTTCTGACCGTCAGATGCAAGAAATAAGCTGTTTCTTCAAGCGTGTCGGTTCCGCTCGTGACGACAACGCCAGCCAATCCTGGGTCCTCGGCAAGGACGTGGTTCACGCGCCGCGAGAGTTGTAGCCATTGGTTCAGTGTTAGCCGGGAACTTGAGACATTAGCGAACTGTTCCGCCTCGACCTGCGCGTAGTTGGTCAGGTTCGGAACGAGCTCAATAAGTTCTTTAGCCGTTAGGCGGCCACCCTCCCGATTCGAAATCGTTCCGCCAGTGGCGATCAAACGCACGCGGGCCGAAGCCATTTCTTGTGCCGCTATGGAGGTTCCAGTCAGTAGAACTGCGACAAGAACCAGAATGAAAGCCTGGACAACACGCCCCATGGACTCTCCCTTCGATGTCCCGCCAAGCAAGCGGCCTAGGCCTTGGGACCGGATTTATACTGACTTCTGCGCTTTACGATGAGCAAGTGTCAACCAGTTGGTCAGCTGCTGCGCCGCCTCATCTGGCGTGTCGCCATAGAATGGCATAAGTGCCGACGCGCCAGCCCGCACGCCACCGAGTCTGGCGCACCAAGTCGTCCGACTGACTAGAGACACCTCAATCTCATATTCGCGTCCGTTGATGACTTCTTCGAAGCGTTGAACGATCACGGTGATGAATAAAGAGTTATCAATTGGCCAAATAAGTGAGATGCCGATTCTATTCGTTCACCGATCCTGGTCAAGCGGAAGAAATGTCGAAAGGGTAGTCGTAGGTCGTAATTGGATTGCATTGCGCAGAAACAGTAATAACTAAGAAAATGTAATCAGGATATTGTTCACAGGGTATTCACGTTTCTTCCACACTTTTTCAACAGTTGGTGTGACCTCGTCTGAGCTGTGACCTACTTTGTCACCTTGTGGTGGCATTCTTAGTCTGGATTAAGTGTAACCACCTAATAGAAGTGATGGTTCGCCGTTTGGGAAGGAAGCACATAACTTGGGAATAGAGGCGGTCACTCCTCGACGCACCCGCCTTCTTAGGGCGCAGGATCTTCAGTCTTTTCAACGTGCCATCGTTGACACTATCGCGCGCCCAGGTCAGACAGAGCCTGAATCTAGCGCCGTGATCGTGCCTTCCCGGTCCGCCGCTACCCAACTCCGGTACACCATCGAAGCACTGACCAACAGTAGCGAGCAGTTTTCTGCATTACTCACACGCTCTGAGTGGTACGCGTGCTTGCATCAACGCCTCCCGGGCTCACCTCCTGCACTTTCGGACTGTGAGCGAGAATTCCTGCTAGCTGAAGCTGCAAGAGACACTGTTGCCAGTGGTGTTTCGCCGCCATTCATCATTAGGCCAGGTCTGGTTGGGAAAATGCTGGCGTTCTACGATGCGCTCCGTCGGCAGCGGCGAACCTTAGGTGATTTTTCGAGGCTAGCTGTTGGAGAACTGGAGCCCAGTGCACCAATCGATCGTGGTGCGGCACGGATGCTTGACCAGACGAATTTTCTTGTCGACGCCTTTACGGAGTTTGAGGCGCGCGTCACAGCGACGGCTCGACTAGATGAGCACCAACTTCGGGCACGGCTCCTCACGGATGTCTGCCAACCACCGTTTCAACACATCGTTATAACCGTAGGCGAACAACCCGTTTCGACGGATGGTCTCTGGCTCGCCGATTTCGATCTTCTGACCCGGATGCCTCATCTTGAGCAGATTGACGTTGTGGTGACTGAGGAATTGCTCGCGTGTGGTTTCCTTGAGCGAATCCACGAACTCTTGCCTGGCATTAGAGAAGAGCGTGTTGAGACCTCACAAAGTCGTCAGCCGAGTCTGGAAACACCTGTCGATGCGGAGAAGACCTATTTTGTCCACCGTGACCGCGAAGAGGAGCTGTGGGCAATCGCGAGGCGCTTGAAAAAGGATCGTCTCACCGACGCCGCTCAGGAAACCGCAGCTGACGGTGGGGTCGGCGTCGTCTTTCAGCGTCCTTTGCCTTACTTATATCTCGCTGAGCAAATCTTCGGTGGGTCGAAGATTTCTTTCGAGACAGCACACGGATTTCCACTTGCGGCCGAGCCTTATGCGGCGTTCGTTGACCTTGTCCTGGACGTCGTGATCTCCAAGTTCGCTAGGGACGATCTGACCGCGTTGCTAAGATCGCCGCATTTGCCCTTAGCCAGTTGTAATGACGACGGCAAGGTCACTCCGCTGTCGGCGGAGTCCATAAGCGTGCTCAGCCGAAATTTAGAGCAGGCCGGGCACGTTGGGGGGCGAGATGGCTTGAACCAACTCGCCGACTCTTGGCATCAGCGCTCCGATGCCGAAGAACTTCGCCACCCGTTGAATACTGCGTTGGCGATCGTTGATGCCTTGGCTCCACTTGAGATTGTTTCCTCCGCATCCGAGGAATGGCATATTTTGCTCACCTTCCTCAAGAGGGGTGACCCTGTGAATGTTGGGTTGGAGGCTGAACGGGAGCGACAGAGTCGAGTCCGCGAGGCAGTCTACAGCGTCATCGGACAGTTAGAGAAGGCTGCCAAAGTATCCGCCGGTCCTTCGGTAACCCCGAGCGAGTTGAAAGCAAGCTTTCGCCGTCGGATCGAAGCAGAGGTATTCACGCCCCATTACGATCGAGGTGGCGTACGTTTCGTCGATGCCGCAGCGGCCAAGTATGGGCGCTTCCGGGTTCTATGCGTCGTTGGTTTGGTTCATGGCGAATGGGCCACTATGCCTCCGCGTAATGTCTTTTACCCCACGACCATACTTCAGCAACTAGGATGGCCTAGTGACGCACAAGTAACACAAATTGGCCGAGCGGAGTTCAGGGACTTATTATTCTTGCCTACTCGACACGTTAGGCTTTCGACCTTTCAACTGGAGCACGATACGCTTGCTACGCCGGCCACACTTCTCGAGGACGCACCCGAGGTCGAACTTTCATTAAGTCTTGAGCCCCAATTTCAAATCAATCGAGTCAGTGCCACTGATATGTTTGCCGGTGGACCGATTGTACCGTCAGTAGTCTCTGGTGAAGTTAGGCAATGGCTGTTGGCACGGCATTCGACTTGCACTGAGCCGGAGCCGATGCCTGGCGTCATTAGCGCTCTCGAGCCACGGCCCTACACGGTGAGTCGTGTTGAGCAATATCTTAACTGTCCGTTCAAGTACTTTTGCGGGTCGGTACTGCAACTCGATGAAGAGCATGATCTCACTCCAACTCTCACCAGGCGCGCGCAGGGAGAGTTACTTCATGAGATTCTTCGGAAGTTCGTTGAGGCATGGCAAGCTCTCGGTCATTTCGGTTTTGCGGTGGAAGATATCGACGCTGCGCTCACCCTTGCCCAGCGGATTGTTGACCAAGAATTGAAAGTGTTGTCCCCGGTAGATCGCCAGCTTGCGCGGAATCGCCTTCTAGGTTCGGCTGCAGGAACAGGACTAGTTGAACGGTTCATTAGAGTTGAAACTGGTCGCTTGGGCGAAGTTATCGAGTCGCAGGTCGAGCGGCCATTCAGCGGGGAGTTCGAGTTCCTCGACCGTGCTGGGGCCAAGCGCCGCGTTGGTATACGCGGAGTTGCTGACCGAGTTGATTTTCTCTCCGACGGCTCGGTCCGAGTCATTGATTACAAACTCGGTAGACCACCGAAAAGCGGGCGAGCGATTCAACTTCCGGTCTATATGACGTGTGTTGACCAGGATCTCGCAAGAGATCGAAAACAGTCGTGGCGGTCAGGCGAAGCAGCCTATGTCGCCTTTGGAGCTTCAGAGCCCAGGGTGCCAATATTCACTTCTGGCGATGGCGGGGAATCGGTTCTGAATGAGGGTCAGGCGCGGTTCCTCGAGGCCGTTGATGGTATCGAGAGCGGTGAACTTCCGCCGCGTCCTGCGGAGGATCGGCTCTGCTCGTCGTGTGGTTTTGCCGCTGTCTGTCGAAAGGGGAAGCGAGTTTGACGTCTGACCCACGCGTTTCGCGGCGTCCAAATCCAGGAAGCGCCCTGCCGGCAAAGGCTAGGCAGCTTGCTGCAGATCCATCACGTAACCTAGTACTCGAGGCATCGGCGGGTACCGGAAAGACGACAGTGCTGGTCGAGCGTTACCTTAATTTACTCCGAGCTGGTGTCGATCCTTCTAACGTGTTAGCGGTCACTTTTACCCGAAAGGCTGCGGTCGAGATGCGGGAGCGAATCTTCGATGAACTCCGGAACGCGGCCGACCATTCAGAGGAAGCACGTCGCTATTGGCGCTCCTTGCGTGATCGAACCAGCGATATCGCTATTACCACGATCGATGCGTTTTGCTTGTCGTTGTTGCGGGAGTTTCCGCTGGAAGCTGACCTCGACCCGGATTTTGGTGTTGCGGACGAGACTGAAATTCCCCGTTTGATGGCCCAAGCGCTCGACCGAGCACAGCACATTATTATTAGCATGGCAATGCGCGACGAGTGTGTGTCGTTGCTACTCACATACCTAGACACCGCGAATCTTCGACGAGGTCTCGAGCGTTTGTTGCAAGGCCGACTTGTGGCGTCAGAGGCGCTAAGACGATTTCTGACAAAGAGGCCCAAGAGCTTGACCTTGACACAGGTCACGGGACGCGTCGCGCAGAAGTTACAAGATCTTTTTAATGAAGCGCCTGACGGGTTCAGCTCCTTCCTCGCCAATGGCCCAATCGGTCAGCCGGATTTCAGGATGCTATCCGTAGACCTCCGGCGGCTGATGTTGCCCGACGAGATGGAACAGCTGGAGGTGCGTAGTCTCGTTGACCGTCTTTCAGAGCACCTCCTAACACGTGCTGGACGACCCCGCCGCCGGCTCCCGTACCGGTCATCGGATTACCCATCGGACGCAGCTCGTAAATGTCATATCCGTGCGGTCCATCACATTGGACCTCTTTTCGCTGACGTTTTATCTGGATACAGACGTGATTTAGGCGTGATCCTCGCGCGTGGTGTCCGCCGCGCGTATCGGATTGCTGAGCGGGAATACCGCCGTACACTTCGAGCGCACGCAGTGCTGGATTTTACCGACCTTCAAGTGCACGCGCTCGGACTACTTCGACAAATGGATGAATTTGCTCAGAGCCGTTATCGCCTCGAGTCCCGCTATCACCACGTGCTGGTTGACGAATTTCAAGACACTAGCCGCGCGCAGTGGGAACTGGTGTCGTTACTCGTACAGTCGTGGGGGGAAGGAATCGGAATTGTGCAAGCTGCACCCATGCCACCGTCGATATTTGTGGTGGGGGACCGGAAGCAGTCAATCTATCGGTTTCGCGATGCTGACATCGGTCTCTTCAACGAAGCAACTGACTATATCTCCCGTCTGCGGCCTGGCACACCTGTTCGAGCGGCAATCAGCCAGAGTTTTCGGGCCCTTCCTGAATTATTGGCTTTCGTGAATGATCTTTGTGGTTCGATTGACAAGCGACCCCACAGATCTGATGCCTTCCGATTCGAACCGCAAGACCACTTTCCTCTGGACGTTGACAAGTCTGAGCCGAATAGTGGCCAGACTACTGCGCATTCTGATCGCCCATCGCTCGGGATAGCGTTGGGGAACAACGAAGCTTCCTGTGCGTCAGCTATCGCTGGAGAAATCGACCGGCTCATTACCAAAGAGAGTGTACGAGATCCTCACACTGGGCTGAGACGAGCCATTCGGCCAGATGACATCGCGATTCTCTTCCGTTCACGGATTAGTCACCGTGAGTATGAGCGAGCTTTGTCGGCGCGCGGTCTTCCGGCATACGTCTATAAGGGACTTGGGTTTTTCGAGGCCGAAGAGATTCAGGACCTCCGAGTACTTATTAGGTTTTTGGCCGAGCCTTCATCGAATTTCTGGGCAGCCGCGTTCTTGCGATCGGGATTTTCAAGACTTTCGGATGAAGCGATACGAGCGCTTGCACCAGACATTGCTAGCGCGGTTACCGGCACCGATGAACCTGTTAATAACGAACTTCTTTCGATGCAGGATCGTGAGCGAGTTCAGTTAGTTCGGACCGGAATTTCCCGGTGGCTCAAACTTGTCGATTGGATTCCACCTGCCGAACTTGTCGACCGCGTGCTTAATGAGTCGGCTTACCTCTTCGAAACACGAGGACCCCGATCACTACAGGCGAGGGAGAACCTCAAAAAAATGCGCGAACTCCTTCGGCGAATTCAAAATCGCGGTTACGTCACGCTGTCACGGATTGCCGATCATATCGATCGTCTTTCCACTGGTGGCGAATCCAATGCGGTGATTGATGCTGCGGGCGCTGTCCATCTGATGACGGTTCATGCTGCCAAGGGCCTTGAGTTCCCAGTTGTTTTTGTCGTTGGGCTCTCTCGTGGAGTGGGTGGCGCAACTCCGCCCATTCAGGTCATACCCGATCGTGGAGATGGTTTACCGCTTGTCACCGTCTGGGGTGCACGTCCAGAGATTGAAAACGATGAACGAGCGCGTGAGCTAGAAGAAACGAAACGTCTGTTGTATGTTGCGGTCACCCGAGCGCGTGATGGACTTTATCTAGGTATTGTGCGTCGCGATAAACGACTTTCACCTGGCCGCGGTAGTCTCGCAGAAGTACTGCCTAAATCATTTATTGCGAAGATTGATGCGATTACCGGAACCTCTCGTTGGGTGGGGTGGTCACCGAGCGACCTGAGCGGTGCGCGGCATCGTTTTAGGCTCTGCGATTCTGATGACTCGTCGCGGTTCGCACCGGCGGAGCCTCCAGTGGCTTCGCTAGAGCAGCCAGCGCCCAATGATGATTTCTCGGCTTGGTCTTGTTAGGCCCTAGGTGATTTCTCACCCACATGATTAGTGCGGCTGGGTGGTGTGCCTCAGAAGGGAAGGCCTACTGTGTAACTGGAGGGCTCCTGTATATAGAAGCGTTCTTGATGAACGCCACAGGTCCGTGGTTCCGTCAGTAATTCTGTTTGTCCCAACGATCAAGCATCGGTGGATGCCACCCGATTTTCTGCCCACTGGCGAGCCCGTGTTTCGGCCTCTTCTTGAGTTTGGCCAACCAACACCACCGAGCCATCTGGAGTGTCGTGACCGCTAAGGACTACCCAGGCGATCCAATGTGCCCCTTTTGCTTCACTACGCACGTCGAAAACGTCAGACGGTAGATTTGTCATAGTTGTCGTTTCCCCCATGTTAATGTGTGATTCTAACTGATCATGGTGCATGGCTTCATCTGAGATGCGTATCACACAAGATTGCCGTTGCGTCTTAGTAAGGCATTTTTTACACTTGGAAGAGTTTAAAGAAGTGTTTTACGAACGTCTCGTGTTTTGGGAGATCTGAATGATGTTGACTTGTCCCACTTGTGGGAATGAAAAGGACTTTGTGGTGAAGACATTGCGGATGCATGTTGTGCATCTGGAGGATTCGCGCATCGAGGTATCGGATGAGACTCAGCCGTCTGTGCTAGAAGTGCTCTGCGATGAATGCGAAGCCGAAGTGAATCTGGCTGACTTTGAAGAACCGCTCCGGCGCGAGATTATGTTGACCATTTCCTCACGATAGTTGAACTTTAGTCGGTGATACGTGCCGACCGAGCATCACGCCTTTCGTTCTACGACCCTTTCCCAGAATATTTACTGCTCGACTGTGTTATCCGAATTCCTGCTGCAGGGAAGTTGGTCTATAGCGAATAAATGTTTGGCATATTTGCAATCGACGAAACAGCAGTTATGACTATAACCCTCAGCTTAATAAAATAATTACCTAAGCTCTGATGACTCGGTCGGTCTCATTCATTCACGGGATGGCCAGTTGATAGCCGGTTACCTTGACAAGCTGAAAATCCGCTCCTATGGTTAGCGATTGTGTCTGAGTACTCGTGGGTGGTTGGAGTACCTCGGGGTGCCCTGCCAGATGATTTGCGTCGTGTGCATCAAGAGGTCGTGCGTCAACGTCGTGTGTGTGCAAGCCAACGTGAACGGATGACCTCTCGGGCGTGCGAAATAGTACGGGCATATGAGGCGGGTGATGAGTGGGCCGCCGTGCGCTCCACGCCTGGTAGCATCCTAGACTTTCCCCAACGAACCATTTCTCAGCAGCAAGACGTAGCAATTGATTTCCCGTCGGTGAAACGTGTAATTGACCGGATCGGGCGTGGGCTAATGGCCACTAAGAAACCATGTATCACTCAAGTTCGGCTATCCTGGCGCGAGGCGTGTGAGGGCGTTCATGTGTCATTGAAAGTTCCGGTGCGAAGTACATGTCTAGTTTGCGGTGGACGTGGCGCGGTATGGAACGACGACTGTTCGAAGTGTGGCGGCGTGGGGACGGAGTCGAAGAGTCATGTTGTACACCTGTCGATTCCACCCGGCGTTCGGCCCGATGCCTGCTTTTGTTTCGCAGTCAATCCTCCGTGTGCACCTAGAACCAATGTCGAGGTGCATGTCACCATCCAATAGCGGATGATATCCATTTCGGACAAAACGTCCTTCTTCACCTTGTCAGTTTGAGGACAAACTCGATAAGCTACGTCCTTGTGTCTGGGACGCATGGCTCGGATTCAAGTAAATCGGGAACGATTGGTGGACTCGTAGCGGGCTATTTTCAAAAGGGTGGACATGTCTCAACCGGGTATTGACGAATCGGCGGTGCTGGAAGCGCTTAAGGTAATCCAGGATCCCGATCTTCATCGGGATATCGTGAGCCTCGGATTTGTCAAGCGAGTCAGCATCGATGGGGAGATGGTCTCGGTTGTTATCGAACTCACCACGCCAGCATGTCCTGTCAAGGATCAGATGCGTGACCAGGCTGAAATGTTGCTGCGCCAACTACCTGGGGTTGAGAAGGTGCATGTCGAGATGACGGCTAATGTGCGTTCCGCGTCGTCACCTGACGAAGGACGAGCAGCAATCCCAGGTGTGAAAAACATTATTGCGGTTGGGGCAGGTAAGGGCGGAGTTGGTAAAACAACCGTATCTGTAAACTTAGCCTGCGCGCTGGCTCGACACGGAAGCCGCGTTGGGCTACTCGACGGGGATGTGTACGGGCCGAATGTACCGATCATGCTCGGAGCAAAGACGCAACTGGAGACGGACGACCAGAAGATCGTGCCAGCGGAGTGCTTTGGTATTCGAACCGTATCGATCGGCTTCCTGACGCAGGATGAGTCGCCGGTGATTTGGCGTGGTCCCATGCTACACGGCGTGATCCAGCAGTTCTTTCGAGAAGTCAACTGGGGTGAGTTGGACTACCTTGTAATTGACATGCCTCCCGGGACTGGCGATGTTGCACTCAGCCTGAGCCAAACCGTCCCGGTATCTGGCGCGGTGGCCGTCACTACTCCACAAACGGTATCGTTGGCCGACACACGGCGGGCGATCCGCATGTACCAGAAGCTTAATATTCCGGTGTTAGGACTCTTGGAGAACATGAGCCACTTCGTCTGTCCGAGCTGCAGTCATGAGAGCGACATCTTTGGTAAGGGCGGCGGCGAGTCCCTCGCCGAGCAGATCGAAATTCCATTTTTAGGGCAGATTCCACTCTATGAACCGATCCGTGTTGGTGGCGACCAGGGTACGCCGATTGTTGTAGCCGAACCGGAATGCCCCGCAGCTCAGTCGTTAATTGATGCAGCCGCGCGGCTGGCCGCACAGGTTTCGATTGCTAGCTATGAGACAAGCGTCGATGTCCCTGTAGCGGGATGATAACGGCAATCTCGTGATTGGTTAATTATCCGACCCGTTGATTAACGAACCTGAAGCGTCGTTCCTGATCTGGAAGCATTACTAGTGAGTCGCGGCGCTGATTGGACGTTATGAACATCCCGTTCATTAAGCACACACTCGCCAATGGTCTCGATGTGATAGTCCATGAGGACCACGGCTGTCCAATCGTTGCAGTGAATGTTTGGTATCACGTTGGTTCAAAGAACGAACAACCGGGGCGCACCGGGTTTGCACATCTGTTCGAGCATCTGATGTTTGAGGGATCTCAGCATACCAACCAAGGATATTTTTTCCCGTTACAGCAAGCTGGTGCTGAACTAAACGGTTCAACTAACGCCGATCGTACCAACTACTGGGAAGTTGTGCCCTCGAGTGCCCTCGATTTGGCTCTTTGGATGGAGTCGGACCGGATGGGCCACTTGCTGCCGGCTTTGACGCGCGAGAAATTTGAGAATCAGCGGGATGTTGTGCTTAACGAACGCCGGCAGAACTATGAGAATCGTCCATATGGCATGGTTGGGATGGCAACCATGGAGGCTCTCTATCCCGTCGACCATCCATATAGCTGGATGACGATTGGCCGGATTAAAGACCTTCAGGCTGCCGAGCTCGACGAAGTTCGTTCGTTCTTCAAAACTTTTTACGGTCCGGCGAACGCCTCGCTGACAATCGCCGGTGATGTCGAAGTAGATAAGGTGCTTGAAATGGCTGAGCACTACTTTGAAGAGATTTCCGGAGGGCCAGTGCCTCCGGCGGTCGAAATTGAGCGACCTCTGATTTGCGATGAGCGGCGCTTATTAATTGAAGACCGAGTCGAACTGCCTAGGCTCTATCTTGCTTGGCATTCTCCTCAACTCTTCGGGCCAGGTGATGCGGAACTTGATCTTCTTTCCGATGTACTGTCAAACGGCAAAGCATCACGCCTCTACAGAACCCTGGTACACGAACTGCGATTGGCAACGGACGTGAGTGTCGTTCAGTCTTCACGGGAGTTGTCTGGTGTTTTTCAGATTGTGGCCACTGCCGCGCCAGGGCATACCCTTCGCGAGATTGACGACGTAATTTCCATCGAGCTTGAGCGGGTAAGTTCTGAGGAGCTGACGACTGATGAACTTCATCGTAGTCTTACGCAGATCGAAACAAGTTTTGTATGCCAACTGGAGACGGTCGGAGGGTTTGGTGGTAAATCGGATCAGCTCAATGGTTATAACGTTGTGGTGAACGATCCAGGATACTTTGAGACCGACCTCTCGCGGTACCGTAATGCGACAAGTGCTACGATCGCCAGAATCTCACGAGACCATCTATCGAACCGGCAACGGATCGCGGTGAGCGTTGTGCCAATTGGGGCGACCACGCTTGCACTAGCAGATTCGGTTGTCGCAGAGGTGTCTTAATGCGGGTCGATCGTTCAAAGCTGCCAGAAGTCGGACCCGATCCTTCTTTCACTTTTCCATCAGTGTGCAAGGTAATCCTTCCCAATGGCCTTTCCGTCTGGAGCGTTGAGCACCGCAAGATACCTGTCGTGAGCTGTTTACTCTTACTTCCAGGAGGCTCAGCCGAGGATCCGATGGACCAGGCGGGGGTTACATCTCTAACCGCGGCACTCCTAGATGAGGGCTGTGGTAAACGCTCCGGTCTTGAATTACATCGGTTGCTGGGGCGCCTAGGCACGCAACTCAATGTCAGAGTTGGAATGGACGCGACGACGCTCCGCCTGACGATGCTTCGTCGTTTTTCGAATAAAGCACTGTCCTTACTAGCTGAACTTGTGGGCGAGCCGCGTTTCGAGCCCGAAGCGTTCGAACGACTTCGGAAACTTCGTTTAGACCGTTTGGCACAGCTCAGAGAAGTCCCAGCGGCTATCGCCGATCGTGCATTCGCGCATGTTTTGTATCGTGACCAACCCTACGGGCATCTGCCATTTGGGACGGAGTCTGCCATCCGCAGGCTAACCAGAGACGACATCGTTGCGAGGCACTCCCAAGCCTATCGCCCATCTGAGGCGATCGTGATCTTAGCCGGAGATGCTACCCACGCGGAGTTTGAACAAATGGCTGGTGAGGCTTTTGGTGATTGGAAAGCAGTGGATACGGAGGGTCAGCAGTCAGAACGAATACCCCACGGTGAATCGAAGCGGGCTTCTCTCGTTGTCTGGGACCGTCCACAGGCTGCACAATCAGAATTGCGGATTGGCCACGTGGCTGTTGCTAGGAATACCCCTGACTATTTTCCGCTCCTGGTCATGAACACAGCGCTGGGTGGCCAGTTCACCAGCCGAATCAACCTGAATCTACGTGAAGCTAAGGGTTACACCTACGGTGCGCAATCGTCGTTCGACTTTCGCCGAGAGCCCGGGCCGTTTTCGGTCCAGACAAGTGTTCAGACAGATGTGACCGCAAACGCAATTCAAGAGGTGCTCGGGGAACTGCATGCCGTGCGTGATGGACGCCCACTCACAGACTCTGAGATCGTACATGCCAAGCGGACATTGACGCGGGGATATCCGCAAGGGTTCGAAACCGCTAATCAGATTGTTCGCGGGTTAGCCCAACTGGCGCTACACGACTTGCCCGATGATCACTTTACCCAGTTCAGTCCGAGTGTTACTGCTGTTCAATCGGAGGATATCGTCAGAGTCACTCAGACGCATCTTGACCCGCTTCACCTTTCGACTGTAGTTGTTGGTGACCTAACAGTGATTAAGGACGGACTCCAGGGCATTGGTCTCGATGCACCTGAGAAGATTGTTCTGCCGTGAATCACTTGCGGGGCAGTGGAACGACTTTCTCGTCTTCCCGTTGGCGGTTTACTTTAGGAAGTGTGTGAGCTTCAGTCTGATCAGTAAATCGCGGCTGTCGATGCCTATCGGATGGTCTCTTCAACGTATCGCGCGGCAGTGAGCAAGTTCACTGTCTGATTCGTATGACCGACGAGTTGAAGACCACACGGAAGGCCGGTGGGCGTGTTACCACTCGGGATCGAGATTGCCGGATGACCAGTGAGGTTGAACACTTGGGTGAGTCGGAGGGTCAGATTCCTGACTGACTCAGTCAGACCGCCCACGGTAACTGACTCGATACCGAATGGTGGAGCGGGGATGGCGAGCGTGGGAAGGACAAGGGCGTCGTGGCCTGACAGCGCTTCAGTCACTTCACGTCGCAACATTTCCCGGCCGCGCTGCGCTCTCAGGTAATCTTCGGCGAGTATGTAGTGTCCCATTTCTAGACGTCGGCGAACGCCTGGGGTGTAATCCTCAGGCCGAGAGTTGAGTGTTTTGGAGTGATAGGTCATACCCTCGGGTAAGACTATATGCAGGTAAACGGCTGCGATTTCTCCTGCGTGGGGCACGTCAACGTCACTAAGGTCCACACCGGCGTTGCCGAGCCGGTCCAAAGCATCGTTGAATTGATCACGAACGTGTGGGTCAAGATGATCCATGAAATGCCGCCGTGGCACACCAAGCCGTAGTTTTTTTCTTGTTGTGCCCTTAAGTGGCACCGTAGTTTGTTCGCCCCCCATTGCCCGGTAGAGGAGCCAGACGTCCACCACGCTTCGTGCCAAAGGGCCCACGTGGTCAAGTGACCGACTGAGCGGTACAACGCCATCGCACGACAATTCACCAAAACTAGGTTTCAAGCCAACAACGCCGCACGCTGCTGAAGGGATCCGTATTGATCCTCCGGTATCTGTTCCGATCGATCCATAAGACATACCGGCCGCGACAGCTGCCGCCGAGCCGCCGCTGGAACCGCCGGGTGACCGCGAAGTGTCATGGGGATTACGGGTTGGCCCGAATGCCGACTCTTCTCCTGTTGTACCAAACGCGAACTCGTGCAGATTGCATTTGCCGAGCACGACTGCACCCGCAGCCTTAAGGTTGGCAACGATGGTTGCATCATGTTGAGCTGGTGTCGTTGGCCGGACTCTCGATGCCGCTGTCGTCGGCAATCCGGCAACAGCGACCATGTCCTTGACTGATATTGGGATACCGTGCAGTGGTCCACGGTACTGGCCGGCAGCGATTTCATCGTCTGCGCGACTAGCGGTAGCTCTGGCACCGTCTCTATCGACAGCGATGAAGGCATTGAGGTCAGCCTCGCGCTTGGTGATTTGCTCGAGGCAAGCATCGGTAAGTTCTAGCGCCGAGATCGCACCTGCTTTGACTTGGGGTGCCAGTTCAGCGATCGTGCGAAGGTAGAGTTCCGAAGTCAATCTGACTCCTTCGTTACGATAATATTCTCTTGATCGTCGCGGTCGGCGGATTCATTCCAATCGGCCAACCGGAGCGTCTGCGTCGCCTGAACGAGTCCACCTAAGAGCGGAACCAGTTGGGACAGGCCCCTCAACTTGACGTCCGCAATGATCGCCTGTGTCCACGCTTCAATGCGCATTAGTCCTCCCTTGCACTCTGGGTCGGGTTCGCCGAAATATATCCGAAGCTAGAGCGTTGCGTTGTCCCTCCCTCCACGTGGGTATAGTCACTATGGTCAGGCAGACGACGTTGTAGAGCTGGAAAAAAGTCTTGTTTCCAACGTGACATGTCGCACGCAAAATTTTCCCCTGGCGGTTCATCCAGTTTTGTGTGGGCGACGATGAACCGGTCCTGTTCATCGAAGTGCTGAGGATTGTCATGTCGCCAATGCACACCAGACGGATCGACGACCATCGGGTACCGTTTAGAAGTTGGGGTTCGCAGAAATGCACGGAAGAGGTGCTGCCGTACTGGCTGGACCGGGATCGTGACTCCTGCGAGTTCCGCCTATCATTAGATGGTAAGCGATACTAGACCCGACAACGCCACCACCGATGATGATGACGTCCGCGCCCATCATCGAAGTCAAGTCAGGCTACTAGGACCGTCGACGGGCGTGTTTCACTGCCCGGGACGTTGTTGTTAGCTCTTCAATACGAGCCATGGGTTTCTTGTCAACCGCGCTGGTTACCGGTGGGACCACGTGCTTCGGCGCAGTTTCTATGTAAGCCTTCAGCGACTGGAGAGATGTAACCCAACCCGATTCAATAACACTGTAGTAACGCTCCCAACGCTCACCCATACCACGGCCACTCTGACGGACCTGCACACGTGTACCGGGGCCTTCAACTCGGCAGGTAACTTGAAGCGCCATCGGTCCAAGAGGTGGGCCCTCTGGGGGCAGCCAGAAAGCATTAGCAACGAAGAATTCCCTATTGGCTCGATACTCCATCACGGTGCCGTGAAAGGCGCCGCCCAGCGGACCCAGTATTGGGTCCCGAAACGCCGCAGGTTTCCATTCCACCGCATAAACGCCGAGCGGTTGTGGAACAGCCACGGATCGAGTTGTGAGCCACCAGGCTGATAGGTCGATCGGATCGAAGAAAGCCGCTAGAACGCGGTCAGGCGCAGCTGTAATCAGCTCTTTGTGCTCTGTCACGAAGTCGTTGAGATCCTGGACCGGCCGTTGACGTGTCATTCTCTGTTTCCTACGAGTGCCCGGACGTTACATTATGTCAGTTGCTGCTTCGCGCGTCGTCAACCATCTGCTGCACTTCATCCATCAGGGTTGGAACGTGGTAGGGCACGCCGTCCTTGATCGTCCATTCGATTCCACCGCCGTGAACGCTTCGGCCATCGACATTCACACTCGTGCCATAAGGATTGAGAAGACGAAGATTTTCCAGCGGATTCCCGTTCACGACGAGTAGGTCAGCAAGGTAACCAACCCTAACACGTCCGAGTTTATCCGAGAGTCCAAGCATCCGCGCACCGTTGGCAGTTGCATGTTTCAGAACCTCCAGCGGGTGGAAGCCCGCTTCCTCGTGTAGTTCCAACTCACGGATCAGTCCGAAGCCATACAGCGAATAAATGTAGCCAGCGTCGTCTCCTGTAGTGATGAGGCCGCCACGCCGCCCGAAGTGATTGAGCGTGTCCATCCAAATCCGGTAGTTACGGCGCCAAGCAGCTTCGTTGGACGAAGTCCAACCCGCGAAGTAGGACCCGTGGTGATCGGGAGCTGGCCTCCAAAACTCTTCCATGGATGGATGTAAATAGTCGCGATACCAGGGTAGATTTTGAGCTCGCACAACGTCACGGCTTGCCTCGTAGATCGACAGTGTTGGACTCCAGCCGACATTGTGCTCGATCATCGATTCGACAACCTTACGTAATCCTTCTGGGTCAGCCTGCGAAAAAAGTTCACCAGCGTAGGCGAACCTGTGCGTTTCATCGCTATAGTTCATGTCAGCTGGGAAATCTTGGATACCATCGATTGCGACCTCTCCAATTCCATAGAAGTGTTCGATTGAATCAACTCCCAGTTCTATGTAATCAGCAGCTGTTGTTTCTTCTACCCCGATATGTGCAGCGGTTCGAAGTCCCTGAATATGCGCCTCACCGAGGAGCGCCTCCAGCTGGTCTCTATCAAGTCCGCCAATTTTTAAACCATCGGCACCGTCTAATTTGGCCTGACGGACGCCTATGCGTATCTCCTCAGGTGTTCGATTGGTGCCCAGTTCGGGGCGAGCGTAAACAAAAATTCTAGGTGAAACGATTGCGTTCGCAGCGCTCTCGGCTTGCCAAATTTTCGATTTTCTGAAGTTCCCGCCTACTTCGCGGACAGTTGTGACACCTGCTGCTAGGTACAAATTGCGTTCATACTGAATCGACTGAGGGATCGAGGGTACGCGCCATTCGTGCCAGTGCATGTGGGTGTTAATGATTCCGGGCATAACGTATTTCCCGGTCGCGTCAATTACAGCGTCGGGTATACGTGCGCTACCAGTTGTCCAGGTCCCGACGCGTGTTATGAGTCCGTCTTCAACGACGATGTCTACCGGGCCGAACGGAGGGCGACCGTTGCCGTAAATCACCATGGCGTTGGTGATCATCAGTCGCTCGACAGCTTTGCCGTGGGCGGGTTCTTGTGCCGCATTCTGTGTGGTGGTCTTGACAACACTACTTCCGATTAGAATCGCGGCAATGAGTTGTGCCACCACTGTAAAGCGGCGAGCAAGATACTTGGAGGGCGAGTTCTGAATACTCGGCATTGCGCTAGAGTCGGTCGACGTACTCCCGCGGGGGAGTCGTCCTAAGCGAAAGGATCGGATCGTACTGTCTCACATGGCCTGAGTCAAAGGCTCATAAGGGCCTTGCAGGTGGCTGCACACTGTGACTCTGGAAAAGCAGAAAGGATGCCGCTCAACGGCCAGCACTGTTACCGAAAATCACTCAATACAGCAGATATCTTTCCCTGATCTCCAAAAAATCGTCCAAACCTTCCGCATGGGCATCTGCCACGGACCTGCTTGTATCGAGATATGTTCGAAGTCGGTCAGAACCCCAGAGTAGGTCGATTGGCATGCGTTCATACTCATATTCGTAAGGTGGCTCTTTCCACGCAAACTGATCAGGGGCCATTTTCCGGCAGGCATCAAGAATGGCCAACGTAGTTTTGACGGAACAATACCGCTGACGGTCGACAACGTGGATCTGGCAGCCTGCACAGGCAGTACCAGCATGTTTCTGAAATGTCGGCTCAAATCTCGTAGGGCGGAACCGTACACCAGGGAGTCCCAAGTCGTTTAGGTGAATTGCTAATTGCTCGCCATGTAACCAGGGGGCACCAAACAATTCGAATGGACGGGTGGTGCCACGTCCCTCTGACAGATTGGTTCCCTCAAGTAATACCATGCCCGGATACACGATGAGGCTCTCAAGTGTAGGGAGGTTCGGCGACGGCATTACCCATGGCAGCCCCGTATCGTCAAAATACATCGCACGATTCCAATCAGTCATTGGCACAATCTCGAGCTCGGCGCCAACACCAAATTCCGAATTGAAGAGCTCAGCCAGTTCTCCCATCGTCAGGCCGTGTCGGAGCGGAATCGGGAACTGACCCACAAATGAGGTCCATCCAGACTCAAGCATCGGACCCTCGACAGTGACACCATCGATAGGGTTCGGTCGATCTGTGACGATTGCTGGGATGCCGTGTTCACGGCACGCACGAAGACAGTTAGCCATTGTCGATGCATAGGTGTACACGCGCGTGCCGATGTCTGGAAGGTCAATGACCATCAGGTCAATCCCGTTGAGCATTTCGGTGGTTGGAGTCCGGGTCTCGCTATAAAGGGAATAGACTGGAACCAAGTGGTGCTCGTCGTGCTCGTGAGGCGTCTCGACCATATTGTCTTGACGGTCCGATGTGAAACCGTGTTGTGGACCAAAAAGAGCGGTTAGCCTTGCACCTGAGTTAACCACTACCTTGGCCGCGTGCTGGAAATGACGATCGAGGGAGGCCGGGTTGCTGACTAGTCCTACGCGCTGATTGGACAATCGGCCGGAAGCCCCGAGTGAATCCAAGCCGAGCGTGACAGGCACGCTTGCATTATACGACTTGGTGCAACCTACCCAAATGATGAGATGCAGCCCGACTCTATTGAGGTAAAGCCACTCTTAGTTTTTGAACATCAGCCCCTGTGGGGGGGGGGATTACTTACTTCTGATCGCGTGTTGAGAAGAGTACGCAAATTCTTAGTAAGAACTCGATTACGATTATTGAATCAATCAGTAACGTGGCAGGATTCTGGCACTAAGAGTCGTTAGGGCGAGAGCTTGGATAGTTCGTGGGATTTAATTGTGGAGTTTGAAGACAGTAACTAGACTGTGGAGGGTGGCTTCGTCTTAGCGAAGCTCCGAGCCTTGATCCAACCCCTTGTGCTCTAGGCCCTGAACCGGCTATGGACATGACTAGGACCTCAGAAAGTTGCCCGTTCGTTCTATTAGTCGCAACCTCCTTTTTCTGTGCCTGTGCCGGAAGTAATCAGCAGGACCCTCCCCTTGGTGGAGTCGTTGGTGGAGGGGACGCTGCCCTCGTTCTAGCGTTAGCTGCTTTAGGTGAAAACGAGGATGGTTCGCCAAAGCCTCTGCCAGCCCGCCTAGGAATTCTGACGCGTCAGGGAAATAAGTGGACCCATCGTGTCCTCGAGGATCCCGATAGCAACGTGTTTCATAAAGCTATGGTCTACCGAGACGGTTACGGGGCTGAGGGTATCCTAACTCTCGGCGGAATGAACGCTGCCGTGAAGCTCTGGAAGACTGATGGGACTAGTAACACGTTGTGGGAAGCTGATTTTGGCGGGGCATTCAGCCGGATGCGAGACGCCGAGGTGGGTGACATTTACGGCGATGGTTCAGCTGCCATCGCCGTGGCAACGCATGATCAGGGAGTTGTAGCGGTGGTAAGGCCTGACGGCTCAGGTGGCTTTTCCATAGATGAACTCGATCGTGAACCGAATAAGGTGGTGCACGAGATTGAACTCGGCGATTTGGACGGTGACGGATTGCTTGAGATTTATGCAACCGCCACGGCTCCGAACGCGGTGGATGGCACGTCCCAGCCAGGCAAAGTTGTACGATACACGCCGGCAGCAGGGGAAGGACGCGTGGAAGTGGTAGACCTCGGTTTACGTCACGCTAAGGAGATTTTAGTGGAAGATGTTGACGGTGATGGGCGCGATGAACTCTATGTGTCGGTTGAGGCGGTCTCAGGGGGGCAAATCGAAATTCGCCGCTATGATGCCGGCACCCAATCGGCAGAGCCGAACGTAGTAGCCACTTTGAACGATCGCCTTTGCCGCTTTCTTACAGCTGGTGACGTTGATGGTGATGGCACTCTGGAGCTAGTTGCTGCGACTTACAAGGCCGGCCTCTGGCTGTTACTTCCAGGCGAAGACGGTTGGACGACGGAGTTGATTGACGCCGAATCCTCAGGCTTTGAGCACGCAGCTATCCTTCTGGACTTAGACCGGAATGGCCGGGATGAACTTTACGTGGCAAGTGACGACCAGGGTCAGGTGCGGAGTTACGCTTGGGCTGACCACGGGTGGCACCGAAGCGTCATTCTGGAATATTCGGACAAACTTAGCCGATTTACTTGGAATATCATGCCGGTGCCTTCTGCCTTACTACCGGCGAGCAAACCAGCATTTGTTTTGGAACAGTGAAGGGATTCAGCGAGATGAGACGGCGAGAGGATAAAGGTTCTACACCGGTGATTGGGATCTTTGTAGTGGTTGTAGCTGCAATGTACATGATCAGTTGTGGGGGACAGGAGGTTTCTGAGTCGAGTACGGATGGGGAATCGGACGCTTCTACAGTTGTGGAGGCAAGTGGACCCCGCGGTGTTCGGGTGAACACGCCTCAGGTGTCGCCTGGATATGTGTACTTCGCGCCGCTCCTGTCGGACACGACCTATCTCATCGATACCGACGGTCAAGTTGTGCACACGTGGAAGAGCAATTACGCGCCGTCCGGCGGGGTTTACCTGTTGGACAATGGTCATCTGATCCGTGGCGCACGCGAACCGGAGGTGCCGACGTTCAGTGGAGGTGGACTGGGTGGTCGCATCCAGGAATTCACCTGGGATGGTGAGGTGGTGTCGAACTTTACCTTTGCCAACGAGGATCATCTTTTGCACCACGACGTAGCGGTGCTCCCCAACGGCAACATATTGGCCATTGCTTGGGAGCGCAAGGGCGTCGAGGAAGTACGGCGAGCGGGCCGACGGGCGGAGCTAACTCCCGAAGCGGGGCTGTGGCCAGACATGGTTGTTGAGTTCGAGCGCCAATCACCCCACGAGGCTCGGATCGTATGGGAGTGGCATATGTGGGACCATACAATCCAGAACTACGATGACACTCTAGACAACTACGGCGACCCATCCGAACACCCCGAGCTAATTGATGTTAACGGCGAGCTAGAGCCCCCGACGATATCCGAGGAAGAGCTTGCACGACTCAAGACGCTCGGCTACGTCCCGTCGGACACCACGCCAAAAGACCTGCAGTCAGACTTCATGCACACCAATGCCATCGCGTATAACGCCGATCTCGATCAAATCGTTCTAAGTATTTTGAAATATAACGAGGTCTGGATCATTGACCACAGCACCACGGTCGACGAAGCTGCCGGTCACACTGGCGGGCGTTGGGAACGAGGAGGTGATCTTCTCTACCGCTGGGGAAATCCCCGCGTATACGGGCGGGGCGATGGCACCCAGCAGCGATTGTTTGGCCAGCATGACCCCCGGTGGATTCCCCAGGGCATGCCCGGTGCGGGGCACCTGTTGGTATTCAACAACAACCTTAATGGGTCCGAAGGCCCTTATTCTGCTGTCTTCGAGTTCGCGCTACCAACGGACGATGAGGGCCTGTTCGTTGTGCCAGATACCGAGGCCTTCGGCCCAGAGACTCTGTCGTGGAGTTACACGGCGCCCGATAAGAGTTCAATGTTTAGCTCGTTCATTTCGGGGGCTCACCGTCTAGCTAATGGTCGCACGATGATCACGTCAGGTGCGCAAGGACGATTCTTGGAAGTTACTTCAGAGGGAGTGATCGTCTGGGATTACTGGACGCCCTACTCGGGCGACGTGAAGATGCCTGATGGATCGCGGCCCCAGCCGACGGCTAGCTGGACCTACCCCGTATTCCGAGCCACAAAGATCCTTCCCGATCATCCGGCGCTCGCCGGCCGCGACTTGACACCCCTCGATCCGCAACCGCCCATCGTGTTACCCAGCAGTTCGGCGGAGGATAGTCCTTGAACGCATTACGGCGACGGAGGGTCAAGATTGGTGCGGAAGAGGGGATTCGAACCCCTACGATGTTGCCACCGCCAGCCCCTCAAGCTGGTGCGTCTGCCAGTTCCGCCACTTCCGCGCCTCAATGGTTGGGTACAATCTCAGACCGAAGGCCGTGCTCAGATCTAACTACCGCTGAGGCGGATCGACCGACGTTTCTTCGGCAGCTTCGGTGTCTGCTGGTGTCTCCGCCACCGCCGGTTCTACTGCGGTAGCAGCAGCCGGTAAAAGCGGCACCCCTTGAGGATCATCGAAGCCGCTTAGGAGTGAACCAGGCCCTTGCTGACCAATAATCGCCAAGACGAGCGCTCCGACGATGAACAGCGTTCCAAGGACAGTCGTTGCTTTTGAGAGAACAGTCGCACTTCCTCTCGCGCCAAATGCAGTCTGGCTACCACCCCCGCCGAAGGCGCTCGCGATGTCGCCTCCCTTGCCCTGCTGCAAAAGCACTACTAGGAGTAGAAGTAAACAGACAAGCACGTAGACGGTTAACAGTGCGTAATAAAACATAGCCACCTATTATACTGTCGTAATTCGGCCACCTTCCACAATCTCGAAAAAGCTCTCCGGGTCGAGGCTAGCACCGCCGACTAGCGCGCCGTCAATCTCCGACTGCGCAACAAGATCTCTAACATTTCCGGGCTTGACGCTGCCACCGTATACGATTCGACACGACTCGGCCGCACCTTTTCCAAATTTTTTCCTTAGCGTTGTACGAATGTGGCTATGTGCCTGACCGGCTTGCTCGGCGGTGGCATGGTGCCCTGTACCGATCGCCCAGACGGGCTCATAGGCGACAACGAGCGGGGCGATGTTCCTACCGGCTAGACCATCAAGACCCCGACAGATTTGGCGGGTTAGCACAGTAAGCGTTTCGTCGTTATCACGCTCCTCGAGTGTTTCTCCGACACAGAGGATCGGTGCTAATCCGAAGTCGAGCGCAGAGCTCATCTTCCGGTTGACTGCCTCATCAGAATCCCCAAAGATCTGCCGCCGTTCAGAGTGGCCGATGATGACGCGAGTGGCGCCAGTTTGTAGGAGTAGCTTTGGACTGATCGCACCGGTGAACGCACCATCTGCTTCCCAAAAGACATCCTGTCCAGCGACGGCAATTGAAGAACCTTGGACGGCCGCTACGACAGCTGTCAAAGCCGTGAACGGTGGTGCGATCACGATATCGACGCCAGTCACATCTTTAGTCAGGCGACGGAACACCTTGAGAAAGGCCATCGCTTCGTCAACCGTCTTGTGCATCTTCCAGTTTGCAGCTATGAGGGGAGTGCGCATCGTTACCTCGGCGAAAGGAAACCTATACAGACTTGTCGGCTAGGCGATCCGGTATGGCTGCAACGCCGGGCAGTGTTCGCCCGCCGAGAAATTCTAACGAAGCACCGCCACCTGTCGAGATGTGAGAAATGTGATCTTTAATCCCCAACTCAGCTATTGCTGCAATAGAGTCACCGCCACCAACGATAGTGGTGCCACTGACGGCCGCGACGGCAGTGGCAACACCTTTTGTACCATTAGCAAAAACATCGGTTTCAAAGATGCCCATTGGCCCATTCCAGACCACAGTACTTGCTCCAGCGAGGATGCTCGAATAATGTTCCACAGTTTTCGGTCCAATATCGACTCCCAGTCGGTTGCCGATTGCTGGATTGTCCACCTCAAGTACTTCGTATGCCCCCGAACCATCAGTCTTAAATGTCACGACATGATCCAGTGGGAGTTCGAATGAAATATCTCGAGTTTTGACTCTACTCATGATATTTCGTGCTGTTTCTAAAAGTTCATTCTCGACTAATGACTGGCCAACAGGAAGTCCCAGTTCCTTCAAGAAAGTGTAGGCCATGGCGCCGCCAATAAGTAATGTGTCGGCACGTTCGACCAGATTGTGAATTACGTCAATCTTACTAGATACCTTCGCGCCACCGATCAGAGCCACGAACGGCCGACCTGGATCGTCAAGCACTCGCCCTAAGTAATTGAGCTCAGCTGCCATTAGGAGTCCAATGCCTACTTCGTTGAAATATTGTGTAATCCCTTCAGTTGACGCGTGGGCTCGATGTGCGGCACCGAAGGCGTCATTCACGTAAATGTCAGCGAGGTCAGCGAGTGCCCCAGCAAACTCTGGAGCGTTGGTTTCTTCTCCCTTGTGAAACCTAAGGTTTTCGAGGAGCACGACGTTACCAGGTTTTGTATCAGCGATGACTCTCTGCGCGGATGCCCCGATTGTTTCTTCAGCGAACTTAATGGGATTATTGAGGAGCTCAGACAGACGGGCGGCGACGGGACGCAGCGTAAGAGCATCGCACCGATGACCTCCCGGCCGTCCGAGATGTGATGCGAGAATGACAGTGGCGTTTCTCGAAAGCGCGTAGCGAATAGTCGGAAGCGATCCTCTGATCCGGGTATCGTCGGTAATTTTTCCGTCGATGATCGGAACGTTGAAATCGACCCGGATGAAGACCCGCCTACCAGCGATGTCGAGGTCTTCAATAGTTCTCTTACGGAGACGAGTAGCCTCAGCCATTCACGCGGGGCCAGAAATCTAGATGCCCTTTTCGGAAATGAATTGCACGAGATCGACGCACCGATTGGAATAGCCCCACTCATTGTCATACCAAGCCAGCACCTTGATGAAGTTACCGTCCATCACCTTTGTGTAGGCTGCATCAACGATTGACGAGTGTGGGTTGCCCTTGAAGTCGACCGACACGAGTTCGTCTTCAGAAACCTGAAGTACACCCTTCAGTGGACCATCGGCCGCTTCCTGAAACGCCTTGATCACTTCGTCACTTGTCGTCTTATTGTTCACGTTGGCGACGAGGTCGACGATTGAGACGTTCGGCGTAGGTACCCTGACGGATATCCCGTCGAGACGGCCCTTTAACTCTGGTAACACCTCACCGACGGCGAGCGCTGCACCTGTTGTTGTCGGTATCATCGAAACTCCGGCAGCACGTGCGCGCCGGTAGTCCTTGTGAGGGAGATCCAGTAACTGTTGGTCATTAGTATAGGAATGAACGGTCGTCATCCATCCGTGCTGCAGTCCAAAATGTTCATGGAGCACCTTGGCGACCGGGGCCAAACAGTTGGTTGTACAGGAGGCGTTTGAGATTAGCTTATGTTTGGTTGGGTCGTAGAGATCGGCGTTGACTCCGAGGACTACGGTGACATCGGGACCTTTGGCCGGTGCGGTTACAATGACTCGCTTGGCCCCACCCGTGAAGTGCTTGCTTGCGGCCTCACGATTAGCGAAGAGCCCAGTCGATTCCAGAACTATATCCACTCCTAGGTCGCTCCATGGCAAATCGGCCGGGTCGCGGTGTGAGACAACCTTAAACGACCGACCGTCTACGCGGATCTCACCTCTGCCAGCTTCGACGGTGGCCGTCAGATTCCCCATGACCGAGTCGTACTTAAGTAGGTAAGCCAGCATTTCTGCACTGGTTAGGTCGTTAACCGCGACAACCTCAATACCTGGCCTAGCCATTGCCGCCCGCATGATGTTCCGGCCAATGCGGCCAAATCCGTTAATACCAATTCGAATGCTCATGTAATCCAGTCTCGAAGGTGTCTCAATTCTTACCGATCGTCAGTCTTCTCTGGCGTAAAAATAGCATTCTAGTTAACGATCTTGCGAATGGTCAAACTGATAGCTATACTCGACCGACGTCGAAGAGATGGCGTTGCTGCACCGAACAGGCCAGCGTGTGGCTATTAACGGGTGCAGGGCATCTCCGATGTACCTCATTTATAGTCTGCTAACGTTCGCATTCTTCGTGACAGTGTCACCGTATTTTGGCTATCAGGCACTGCGCTACCGTAAGTACGTTAACAGTTTTTCGCAGCGGCTTGGATACCTTCCGGTGTCTCTTAATGTCGACGCCGAATCATCCATCTGGATTCACGCCGTCTCGGTTGGTGAGGTGTTGACCGCACGGTCACTATTGCCAGAGCTCAGAAAAAGATACCCGTCGCTTCGGTTGTTCATGTCGACGACGACGATGACCGGTCAACGATTGGCACGCGAGAATCTGCAAGGACTCGATGGCGTCTTTTACTTTCCATTCGATCTGAATTTCATCGTGAACAGGACATTGCGGCTGGTGAAGCCCAAACTGTTTATCATGATGGAAACAGAAATTTGGCCAAACCTGTTACGAGCGTGTCATCGTTGCGATGTTAAGACGATTCTAGTAAATGGCCGGATCTCCTCCCGGTCGTATCCCCGCTACCGCGCTATCAGACCGTTGTTCTGTAAGGTCTTGGCCCACGTCGATCGTTTTTGCATGCAAGGAAACGAATCATCGAGACGCCTGATTGAGCTTGGCGCGGATCCCGTGCGCGTGACCGTAACTGGAACCTTGAAGTTCGACTCACTGGAAACCCCGGCAGCGCGACCAAGTCTTCAGACGAAGGACCGTGTGTTGCGATATTTTATAATTAGCGATCTTCGTCACGTGGTCGTTGCAGCGAGTACACTGCGCGGTGAGGAGGAGCCTGTTTTGCGGGCTTTCGCCAAGATTAAGCTCGACACATCAGACGCCCTTCTCATCATTGCCCCCCGACATCCTGAGCGTTTTGACGAAGTTGTTCGAATGGTGGACTCAGCAGGATTCTCGGCTGCCCGCCGAACAGACCTTCCCATCGATAGTGAGCCACGCGTCGATGTCGTGGTCCTTGACACGATTGGCGAGCTTGCGCGCCTCTACCAAATTGCGACAGTCGTTTTTGTGGGAGGGAGTCTAGTCGATGTTGGGGGGCACAACATTTTGGAGCCTGCCATTTTTGGTAAGCCGATTGTTTTCGGACCTTGGATGCAGAATTTCAAGGAGGTGGCCGAAACATTCTTGGCAGCCAACGGTGCCTGCCAAGTGCAGTCTGGTGGTGAACTTGAAGAGACACTACAGGCATTGCTTAACGATCCAGTGCGTCGAGCTGGGCTCGGTGCTACTGCTCGAGCGCTTGTCGAGTCGAATCGCGGTGCCAAGGAACGGAGCCTTGAGGTAATCCAAGAGCTTTTACCTCCCGAAGACTCAGAAACCTCTGTAAGGGTGGCGAGCCCCTCCCGTTTTACTCGGTAATAAGTTGTCTGAGGTTGTGTGCAGCTAATTGATTCACTGTATGCGGTAGTTGCTCGACAGAGACGCCGGTGGTACGAAGCAACCCCGACGCGTCGCCGACGTTTGAAGCAGCCTGTGGTGAGCATCGGCAGTCTCTCCGTTGGAGGGAGTGGTAAGACGCCGATCGCGGCCTTTGTAGCGACGTTGCTTCGGGATGCCGGTGAACGACCAGCTATTCTCAGTCGGGGCTACGGTCGGCAAAAAGCAGTAGATGGAGTTACGGTGGTTCGTGATGTCGATGGAATCCTAACGGACATAGGGCAAGCGGGCGACGAGCCAATGATGCTGGCGCATGCACTGGATAGGGTGGTAGTCGCCGTTTCCTCCGAACGTTACTTAGCAGGTCACTTTGCAGAGGCTCGACTTGGAGCTACGGTCCACGTTCTCGATGATGGATTTCAGCACGTGCAACTTGAACGGGATGTTGACATTTTAGTGATGCAGGCGGGGGAGTTAGACGGTCAGTCAACGCTGCCGTCAGGTCGACTTCGCGAACCGCTGGGAGTGGCAGTTCGAGCGCACGCATTGTTAATAAGTGGCGCTACGAGGAGTGAAGCAGAGGTGGCCGGTGCCCGTCTTGGTGTGTCTACTGTGTTTGAGTTTACTCGCCGATTGGCTGGGCCGGTTGATATCGACCCGAGCAGGCCAAGAGTTACACTCACTTCAGAGACGCGGGTGTTGTGCGTGGCTGGCATCGCCCAGCCAGAACGATTCTTCGAAGACGTGCGGTCAACGGGCGTGACGGTTGTTTGTGAGTTACGGTATTCTGACCACCATCCGTTTTCTGTAGACGACATTCGAGATATTGAGAGGAAGGTAAACACCGCACGCGTGGACCTAGTTCTCACAACAGAGAAAGACCTTGTGCGGTTACAACAGTACCAACCGCTACCATTCACTGTGGCTGCACTGCCACTATTTGTCGAAATGGTGTCAGAGAGCACGTTTCGATCTTGGCTACTGGCGCGAGTGGAATCAGCTCGTCGTGAGCGGCTGCGTGGGTAATGGACGGCCACAGCGCGATTCGTTATCGCTGTGAGTACGTGGCACTCGTCGTCATTGCGATGGTTGTCGGGGTACTACCGTGGTCTTTCACCCGGTGGGCTGGCCGGGCTCTTGGACAGGCGTTTTATTTGTTGGACCATTCGCATCGCCGATTAGCGATTGAAAACTTACAAACAGCCTTTCCAAGCCTAAACTCTGCTGAATGTCGAGCTTTAGCTCGTTCCACTTTCCACCATTTCGGTCGATTAGCCGCTGATCTCCTAAAATTCCGAACGCTGTCGCCCAATGCGATGCTCGACTTGATTGAGGTGTCAGGTGCAGAGCGCGTCGAGGAAGCACAAGCTTATGGCAAGGGCATCCTGTTTTTAACTGGACACTTCGGATTTTGGGAAATCCAAGCGCTGGCTCACGCCCTTAAGTTTGAGTCGATGTCGGTCATGGCGAGAGCGCTCGACAATCCTCACGCGCACAAGTTTCTGGAGCGCATCCGCGTTTCCACGGGCAATGTGGTGATCTATCGTCGCGGCGCATTGCGAAGAGTGTTCAAAACTCTTCGCCAGAATGGTGCGGTGGGTATTCTTATCGACCAGCACGTCCAAAGTCGAGACGCGGTTTACGTTGAATTTTTCAAACGTACTGTTGCGACAACCTCCGCCCTGGCAGTTTTTGCGGCGCGTACCGGTGCGCCAGTGATTCCCTTATTTGCCTTACCCCTGAATGATGGACGGTATCGTCTGGTGTACGAGCCGATGGTCCCACCACCCGAGAACGAGACTCCAGAGGCCCTGCTTGCATTCACCCAGCGGTGTACGGATGTGCTTGAGACGTACGTGAGGCGACACCCCAGTTTGTGGTTGTGGATGCATCGGCGGTGGCGGGACGAAGAGTCCGAGTTTAAAGAGACTGACGGTGTGTTTCCAGCGGCCAAGTAAGAGAGAAGAATAAGAAGCGCCTCAATTAAGTAGTTCATCTGATGAATCGTGACTGATCCGAAGCGCGTGTTAATCGTGCTGCCGAACTGGCTCGGGGACATTGTGATGGCGCTGCCATCGGTAGCCGCTGCCCGGAACCATTTTGCTCCTCAACATCTTGCTGTGGCGTTACCTAGAGCGATGACGCCGGTTGTCCGAATGTTCTCAGGTCTCGACGCGGTCGTGTCCCTTGAGGGTGGGCAGGACGGGTTCGCTTCGGACGTGGCAACTTTGGCTGGCAGAAAATACGACGTTGCAGTTTTATTTCCCAATTCATTTCGCTCGGCATGGATGACGTACCGGGCTGGCATTGTGGAGCGTTGGGGTTACGCAGCTGACTTTAGGAGGTTATTACTAACCCGAGCCGTCAAGCGACCACGGGAGGGAGGTCATCATTCAAACTATTATCGTATGTTATTGAGGAAACTTAAGATTTCGATAGAGGACGATAATGCCAAGCTCGTTGTAACAGACTCGCAGCGGGTTCGTGCCGCGAGGCTTCTCGAGCGGCACAGAGTCGCCTCTAGTAGACCGATTGTGGTAATGGCGCCGGGTTCGGCGCACGGGCACGCCAAGCAGTGGCTACCTGAGCGGTATGCCGAGGTCGCAAGACGATCAGTGATGGAACTGGGCTGTTCGGTTGTGTTTGTTGGTGGTATTGACGACCGGCCAGTTGGTCGTGCGATAGAATCCTTCATAACTGAGGCTGGACACGGTTTGTCCGATGAGAGGCGGATCGTCAATCTGATTGGTCATACTGACCTTACGGAGCTAATCGGAATACTCGCAAACTGTGAGGCGTGCGTGTCAAATGATACCGGCGCGATGCATCTTGCGGCAGTACTCACCAAGCCCGTGGTTGCGGTGTTCGGGCCTTCGGATGAGCGAGTAACGGCACCGATAGGACCACGCGAACTGTTATTGCACCCTGTCCGGTGTCGTCCCTGTCTACTACGAGATTGTCCGATCGATCATCGCTGCATGACTGGCATCTCGACCAACGATGTTTTCAGTGCTCTCGTTCGATGCTTAAACTCAAATGAAACAAAAGAGGCGTCCTTGTGACTCCAGCCGTCTTTCTCGATCGTGATGGCACGTTAATCGAGGAAGTTGGATATCTGGACCGGCTTGATCGCATTGTTTTCTATCCATGGAGCATTGATGCGGTAAGACTTCTCAATCGTGCTGGCTTCAAGGTCATCATTGTGACGAACCAGTCGGGTGTGGCGCGCGGCATGTTCGAGGAATGTTTCGTCGAGGAAGCTCACGAGTTTATCGACGGACGCGTACGCGAGGGCAATGCACTTATCGATCGCTTCTATTACTGTCCTCATCATCCGGACGCGTCCATTGAGGCCTATCGTCAGAAGTGTGAATGTAGAAAACCATCTCCCGGCATGGTTCGCCAAGCGCAGCGAGACTTTCATCTCGACCTTGAACGGTCATTTGTGATTGGCGACCGGTGGCACGATGTTGAATTGGCCCAGTCCTTTGGTGGTCTAGGTGTACTCGTTCGAACGGGCTACGGCGAGGCTGAGGTTGCCAAGCCGAGGCCCAAAGTTAACGCAGCGTTGATCGCTCCCGAGCTGATGACCGCGGTTGGATGGATTCTCCGGCGGATCGCCTAAGGGACTGATATGTACCCACGACTTCCCGTAAAGGCTTTACCAGGCGATCACGATCAGGCCAATCGCTTCCTTGAGCTTATTGATGGTCTTGCGAATAAGCACGTGGCAATCATCGGTGACGTAATCGCTGATGAATTCATCTATGGTCGGATTGAGCGAGTTTCAAGAGAGGCACCGGTGCTGATCTTAAACTACGATTCAGCCGAGATCGTAGCTGGAGGTGCCGGTAATGCCGCGAACAATGTAGCCGCGCTCGGAGGGCAGTCTTGGCTGTGCGGATTGTTGGGGCAGGATACCGTTGGCGAATCCCTGCTTACTGGCTTTCAGGACGGCGTTGAGACCTCGAGTCTTGTGCGCCCGCATCGTTATAGGACGCCGACGAAGACACGTATTTTTGCTGGCGGCGTGCACTCGGCGAAGCAGCAGGTCGTCCGGATTGACAGGACGCCACCTGTATTTGACTCGTCTACGTCCAAGGTTTTCCTACGAGCCGTGCAGCGTGCAGTCAGAGGCTGTGATGCGGTGATCCTCTCTGACTATGGCTCGGGCCTAGTTACACCAGCGTTAGCGCAGACCATCAAGCTGCAAGTTGCCAAGACGAAGCGTCGTCGCCCGGTCCCGATTGTGATCGATTCGCGATACCACCTCCTAGACTATAAGGGCTTCACGGCGTGTACGCCGAACGAGGGTGAAGTCGAGCAGTTGTTGGGCTTTACGATTGGGGAAGATACGAAGGCTCTTGAGAAGGCTGGGCGAACCGTACTGAAGCGACTGCAAATGGTGGCTACGTTAATTACACGCGGTAGTCGGGGGATGGCGCTGTTTGAGCGCAAGCAGCGCACCGCGCACGTGCCGATCTTCGGTTCGGATGAAATCGTTGATGTTACGGGTGCCGGTGACACCGTAATTGCTACTTTAACGCTTGCGTTGGCGGCCGGTGCCTCAATGTTTGAAGCGACGCGGTTAGCTACCTATGCCAGTGGTTTAGTTGTTATGAAACGCGGAACTGCAACAGTCACCGTTGAGGAGCTTCGGGAAGCTGTAATACGGGACCACGAACTCCCCGAGTTGTGACGCAACGTGGAGTGTGATGTGGGACGGGTTGTCGGTCGTGATGAACTCGTGAGGCTAGTCGCTACATTTCGGCGCAATAAAGAGTCAGTGGCGCTCGCCAACGGCTGTTTCGATCTCCTTCACGTGGGCCACATACGATACTTGCAAGGAGCTAAACTCGAAGCCGACCGACTGGTGGTTGCTATCAACGACGATTCGTCCGTTACTGCAATCAAGGGAGCCGGTCGACCGATTCTTCCAGTATCGGCTCGTGCGGAGTTGGTGTCGGCTCTTCTTGTCGTCGATGCCGTGGTGATCTTTTCCGGTTTAACGGTCAATGACGTACTCCGGACAATTCAACCTGACGTACACTGCAAGGGAACTGATTACACCGTTGAGACAGTGCCGGAGCGCGAGACTGTCCTCGCTTACGGTGGCCGTACGGCCATTGTCGGAGATCCGAAAGGTCATTCGACCCGGGACCTGTTGGCTCGCATCAAACAAAGAGTGGACAAGATCGACTAATGACAAATGTCGACCGGATCTTGATCGTCCGACTTGGTTCACTCGGGGATATTGTGCACACGTTGCCACTAGCTGCCGCGCTACGGCGTGGGTTTCCTTCAGCGCGTATCGATTGGGTCGTCGATGAGCGTCACCATGAGTTCCTCGACCTTGTGTCAGTTATAAACCGATGCATCGTTTGGCGAACCCGTTCTGTATCCGCTTGGCGAAGTATCGGCGGGGTGATTACTGAACTGCGTCGCGAACACTATGACGTCGTGCTGGATTCTCAGGGACTGTTGAAATCAGCTGCGCTCGCAAGGATGGCTGGTGGTCGCCGAGTGATTGGATTTCCGAGAACTCACCTCCGTGAGCCAGCGGCTCGGTTTTTCTATGATGAGCAGTGCTCTCCAAGCACTAGGCGTCATGTTGTCGAGTTGAACCTCTCACTGGCGTCGTTACTCGGCGTGGAACGTGGGCCTTGGGAGTTTCCAGTTGAGGTTCGTGACACGGTCGCTTGTACCGATGTTCAGCGTCAGCTTGATGTTGGAACTGGTCAATATGCCGTCTTGAATCCTGGGGCTGCTTGGCCCAATAAGCGGTGGCCTCCTGAACGGTTTGGCTCGATTGCGCGGCGACTTCGTATGAAGCATGGGCTCCCAGTTGTAGTGATCTGGGGGCCGGGTGAGGAGTCTCTCGCTGAATCTGTTGCAGCAGCTTCTGATGGGGCAGCAATTGTGACCGGATCGACTTCACTTGCTGATTTGGTTGCAGTGTTAAAAAGTGCGACCCTCCTAGTGTCTGGAGACACGGGCCCGCTTCACATAGCCGCGGCCCTTGGAACGCCGATCGTTGGGATTTACGGTCCGACTAACCCTGACCGTAATGGCCCGTGGGCATCTGCGGATCACACGGTGTCACGATTCTCCGAATGTCGATGCCATCACCGTCGTTCCTGTCGAGTGACACGATGGTGTGTTGGCAACATTTCCGTCGACGCGGTCGCCGAGGCCGTGGATTATCGACTGTCGGCTATTTCGTAGCATGCCTGAGTGGGATTCCGTGAAGACCACGGCCTTGATACGTGTTGCGCGGCTACGCGTGCCGGTCGGTTTCATTGTTGGCATCATGACGATTGCGATGGCACGTCCAACTTATGTGACGTTGGTGATCGGTGCGCCGATCGTTGTAGTTGGTGAAGCACTTCGGATTTGGGCGGCTGGACATCTTGAGAAAAAACGTGAGGTCACGAACTCTGGGCCATATCGCTGGTTGCGTCACCCACTTTACGTTGGTTCGTCAATTCTTGGAATTGGATTTGCTATTGCAACGGGAACAGTGCTCGTCGCAGCCGTCGTGGTCGGCTATCTTGGGATGACGTTGACGGCAGCGATTAAAACAGAGGAGGCTTTCCTACGTGAACAGTTCGGGATTTTGTACGATCAGTACAAATCCGGCCTACTACCAGACGCTCATCGATCGTTTAGTGTGGCTCGGGCGATTCGAAATCGGGAGTACCGGGCAGTTCTTGGCCTTTTGATTGTTGCTGCTATTCTCTGGTCGCGCGCCTCAACGTGATGATTGTTACTTGGCCGCATTTATCTGCGCTTCCCTATGATGATGTGATTGTGATGAAGTCAACAACTATGCTGGGGCGGTTAGCTCAGTGGTAGAGCACCGGCTTTACACGCCGGGTGTCACAGGTTCAAGTCCTGTACCGCCCACCAAAACCTGACGATCGACGCGGGTCGAATTAATGGCGTAAATGTGACGTTCTCTGGAGCCAGCCCACACAAGGCGTTCAGATTTGAGCTTCGTTGTTTGAGGTATCGAGAGAGATACGATGGTTAAATGGGTTGGTGTAAGGCAGAACGGCGAAAATGCATTATAGTACTCGGCTGGATCGATTGTGTTACATCTAACGGGGTCGTAGTTCAGTTGGTTAGAACGCCGGCCTGTCACGCCGGAGGTCGCGAGTTCGAGTCTCGTCGGCCCCGCCATTTACTTCCAAACGGTATCGGATCGAGTGACAGCGGTCCCTGCTTTTCACTGTTCTCGGGTGAGGTGTCTTTCGGTGCGACACACGGTCCTTCCCCTTCGGTTGCCGTGATACGATCGTGGCGAGATTTTCATGCCACTGCGGGCGGTTACCGGTCACCGGCCTCTAATTAGACTCTTGGCCCGCGCCGTTTCACGCGGCACGCTTCCGCCAACCCTACTGTTTGCTGGTCCCGAAGGCGTCGGGAAGCGAACCGTGGCCGTTGCCCTAGCTCAAGCTATCAACTGTGAGACGCCAGAACAGGCATCGGCGTCATCAAGGGGCGGCGACCGCTCTGAGTTTGATGCCTGTGGTGTCTGCCAGAATTGCAAGCGAATTGAGCGTCGACTTCATGGTGAGGTGTGGTTGGTTGAGCCCAACGACAAGAGTAAGATCGACATCGAACAAGTGCGAGAGGTTGTGCGCCAGGCAAGCTACACACCATTCGAAGGCCGAACGCGTGTTGTAATTCTTGACCAAGCGGATCGGCTGACTTGGCAAGCACAGGCTGCATTACTAAAAATTTTGGAAGAGCCGCCGGCTAGGTCGATGGTCATCCTTGTGTCGTCCCGTCCTGATGCGCTTTTTCCCACTGTGCTCTCGCGGTGTCCGCGGTTGCGCTTTGGACGGTTAACGGCAGCTGAGGTTGCCGAGCTTCTTGTTCGGGATCACGGATATAGCGAAGGGGACGCGAGCGTGGTAGCGGCAACAGCGGACGGCAGTCTTGGTCTGGCGCTTCGGTTGAATTCTGATGATTTAGCCAGCGCTCGTGAGTGCGCCTCAAAAAGTTTACAGAGCTCAGCAACGACAGCTGATTCGAAGCGCCGTTTAGCCGCGCTAAAGGAGCTTTTCAAGGAGTTCGTCGAGAGGAAGAGTCCTTCAGCTACTAGGGATGCGTTAGCCCTCATGCTACAGGTGATGATGTCGCTACTTCGAGACATTGGACTAGTCACCAATCGTGCAGATCGCAAAGCCCTCGCCAATTCCGATCTTGAATCGGAGTTAACCCAATTGGCGACCGACTATGATGACGGCAGCGATCGAGTGTTGAACGCATTTTCTTCGGTCGACCAAGCTCTTTACGCTTTGACCGTTCGAAACGCTAACCCAAAAATCGTTGCGGACTGGCTGATGTTACAGCTCTGACACGCCTGGGTAAGTTCGACTTTTGCGAGGCAGATTCGGCAGACAATTCATGTCCAAAAGGCTCAAGATTGCGATAACCGTGGGCGATCCGTCTGGGATTGGTCCAGAGGTGTCCCTCAAGGCGGCAGAAGATCCAAGGGTCAAAGCAGCCGGGGAAATTGTCCTCTACGGTCCCAAAACGGATGCGGAACTCGGGGAATTTTCTGCCGGAAAGGTAACAGCCAAGGCCGGCAGCTCTGCATACGAGACTATTGTGCAGGCGGTCACCGATGTTCAGGCTGGTCGGGTGGACGCACTCGTGACGGCACCAATTAATAAGCAAGCGTTTGCTAAGGCGGGCTTACCGTGGCGCGGGCATACCGATTTACTAGCCCATCTCACTGGGACGTCAAGAGTTGCCATGATGTTCCACTCTGAGGCGTTGCGTGTAGTGTTGGCAACTGTACATGTACCGCTCGCGGAGGTTCCGGCCCTCCTCACTACAGATCGTCTTGAGGCGACCATTCGTCTTACCGCGACCGAGTTGCCCCATTTCGGATTTTCGAATCCACGGCTAGCAGTAGCGGGACTCAATCCACATGCGGGAGAGCAAGGCCTGCTAGGACACGAGGACGAACAGGTTCTACGGCCGGCGGTGGAAGCTTGCCGGCAGGACGGTATCAATGTGGTTGGGCCGCTTCCGGCAGATACCTTGTTTGTGAACGCAATGCAAGGTGAATACGACGTTGTGGTGGCCTGCTACCACGATCAAGGGCTGATTCCGGCCAAGCTGGTGGCCTTTGGTCGAACGGTTAATGTGACGCTTGGGTTACCAATCGTCCGGACGTCGGTCGATCATGGTACGGCATTCGACATTTCCCGTCAGGGAGTTGCCGATCCGTCGAGCATGGTGGAGGCGGTCCTACTGGCGGCGCGGCTAGTCAAGGCGACGCGCAAACGGTCTTCCGCATGACCGGCCGCTCACGAGGGGAACGACCGATCACGGAGCACCGCAAGGCATTTCATGACTATCACATTATTGATACTTTCGAGGCGGGCATCGTGCTCACGGGCACTGAAGTTAAAGCGATTCGCGAGGGTCGTGTGAATCTACGCGACAGTTATGGTCGGGTAGAGGCCGGAGAGGTATTTGTTTATAACATTCACATTAGTTCTTACAGTCACCGTGGCTATGCTGATCACGAGCCCACGCGCCGGCGAAAAGTGCTATTACATAAAACGGAGATTCGGAAACTTGTCGGGAAGACAGTCGAGCGTGGCATGACCCTCGTGCCGGTTCGAATGCACTTTAAGAACGGCCGTGTCAAACTTGCAATCGCGTTGGCCAAAGGAAAAAAAACCCACGACAAGCGTGAACGCATCCGGCAGCGTGAAACCGAACGGGAGACGAGAGCTGCAATCAAGGAGCGGCAAGGTAGATGAGACAGCCAACCGAGATGACGGTGCCACTGGTTGATCTCAAGGCTCAGTACGACTCTATTCGCGCTGATGTGTTCGCCGCGATCACCAGGGTCTGCGACAGTCAGCAATTTATCCTTGGGCCAGAGGTTGAGCTGCTCGAGCAGGAGTTGGCGGAGTACCTTTCGGCTAAGCATGCCGTTGGAGTGTCCTCCGGAACCGACGCACTACTTGCGATCATGATGGGGCTTGGGATCGGTCCAGGTGATGAGGTGATTACCACCACCTACTCGTTCTTTTCGGCTGCGGGCTCCATCGTGCGACTCGGCGCCACCCCAGTGTTTGTTGACATCGACCCGGACACCTTCAACATAGACCCGGATGCGGCTGGGGAAGCCATGACGTCTCGAACGAAAGCTATAGTTCCAGTGCATCTATTCGGCTTGAGTGCGGATCTTGATCCACTACTAACTGTCACTTCAAGAAGTGGCGTTTCAATTATTGAAGATTCCTGTCAAGCCATCGGGGCTCGGTACAAGGGGCAGTGTGTTGGGGCGCTCGGGATGGCTGGCGGGCTCTCATTTTTTCCGAGTAAAAGCCTTGGTGCATACGGGGATGCGGGGTTGATTGCTACCAATGACGACGCTTTGGCGGAACATCTTCACTCGCTTCGGGTACACGGTGCCCAGCCCAGGTACGTGCACAAGCGCGTTGGTGGAAATTTTCGATTGGATGCGATTCAAGCAGCCGTTTTACGAGTAAAGCTTCCGCATCTAAACCAATGGTGTAGGGCGAGACGTGAGGTGGCGGATAGATACCATCAGTTGTTTACCGATGCAGGGTTGGAGGCCTTTGGTGTTGAGCTTCCCGTCCAGCCCCAGGACCGGTGGCACACCTATCATCAATACGTTGTCCAAACGCCGAGGAGAGACCAGCTTCACACACATCTGGAGTCACGCGGTGTCGGGACCGCGATTTACTATCCGGTACCGCTGCATCGGCAGGAGTGCTTCGCGAGTCTTGGCTATTCAGAAGGTGCGTTTCCCAAGGCCGAAAATGCCGCTCGCACTGCGTTGGCGCTTCCAATGTATCCCGAGTTAACCGAAGACCAGCAGGCGTACGTGGTTGAGATGATCGCAGAGTACCTGCGGATGTCATAAACGTCCCACGATGGGAAAACGAAAAGTCCTCGTGACCGGGTCGGGTGGTCAGCTCGGTGGGGCTATCTGTGCTGAATTTAGTGACGAAGAACTTATTCCTTTGACTCATGCAGAACTAGAGCTGGTTGACCACGGTAATCTTCTTAAGGTTGTAACAGCACATAATCCGTCAATCATCATCAATTGTGCCGGGTATAACCGTGTTGACGAGGCCGAAAACAACGTAGAGGTGGCATTAGCGGTGAATGCGTTCGGCGTCCGTTCCCTCGCACGTGCAGCTACCGACGTCGGTGCCATCTTCGTCCACTACAGCACCGATTTTGTTTTTGACGGCGTTGCCACGGTGCCATACACCGAGCAAGATGAAGCAAGTCCGAGAAATGTGTACGGCACCTCGAAGTTGATTGGGGAATGGTTCGCGAGCGACATTATGGGTGCTTATATTCTTCGTGTCGAGAGTCTGTTCGGTGGCACGCCCGCCCGGAGTAGCATCGATCAGATTACTGACGCGATTGTAAATGGCCGTGAGCCGAATGTGTTCATGGACCGCGTGGTGTCGCCAAGCTTTGTTCACGATGTCGCTCGAGCGACCCGGTCACTTATCGACGCGAAGGCGCCAGCTGGGCTTTACCACTGTGTTAATACGGGTCACACGACATGGTTGCACCTTGCCGAGGAAATCACACGGCAACTTCAATCGACAACATCCCTTAGGCCAATCTCTGTTGCCAGTTTGTCGCTGCCAGCCGTTCGGCCAGTGTTTTGTGCCCTTTCCACCGCGAAGCTTGCAGCGGCGGGTTTCAAAATGCCGTCTTGGCAGGACGCTCTGACTCGTCATCTAGCGTCTCGGCGGCAGGCGTTACGATGAGCCCTAGGAAGTTGTCTGGCGATGCGCAAGCGTGGTTCATTCCCTCAGGAAACAGCGTGTTATAGTGGCATCGTGATGGGTGGCGCGACTACTTTGCTGCTGGAACGGCTGAACAATCGATCCGCTACTGTCGGGGTGATCGGCCTCGGATACGTTGGGCTGCCGCTACTTGTGGAATTCGCGAAGGCGGGTTTTTCGGCGTTTGGCTTTGATGTCGATGGTGCGAGAGTAGAGCGAATTGGTCGTGGTGAATCTGACATTCCAGATGTAGCTACTGAAGAACTCGCAGCCGCTGTAGATGCTGGTCGTCTCGTGGCGACCAGCGATTTCCAAAAGCTTGCAGAGGTTGACACCGTCAACATCTGTGTGCCGACGCCTCTTCGCAAGACGAAGGATCCCGACCTCTCGTTCGTGGCCGCGGCAACTGAGTCCGTTAGTGCACATTTACATCCTGGCCAGCTAATTATTCTTGAGTCGACGACCTATCCGGGAACGACCGAGGAGGTCGTCCAGCCGTTGCTGGAACGTAGTGGATTGAAGGTGGGACAGGATTTCTTCCTAGCATTTTCTCCAGAGCGTGTGGACCCAGGCAACTCCGAGTGGCGCACCGCGAACATTCCTAAGGTCGTTGGTGGAGTTGATTCAGCATCAACGGAGGTAGCCGCAGCCTTGTACCGGCAAATCGTCAAGACGGTCGTGCCTGTTTCTTCAACGCGTGTCGCTGAGATGGTTAAGCTGTTGGAAAATACTTTTAGGGCGGTCAACATTGGTCTCGTCAATGAATTGGCGCTGATGTGTCGCGATCTAGAGGTCAATGTTTGGGAAGTTATTGATGCTGCGAAGACCAAGCCGTTCGGATTTATGCCGTTCTATCCCGGCCCTGGCCTCGGTGGGCATTGCATTCCGATCGATCCGTTCTATTTGAGCTGGAAAGCACGCCAGAACGGCTTTGAGAGTCGCTTCATTGAGTTGGCCGGACATATCAACGGCCGGATGCCTCGCTATGTGCTCGAGCGAGTTAGTGATGCGCTAAATACAGTTGGTAAACCACTTAAGGGAGCAGCAATTCATTTATTCGGTGTTGCTTACAAAGCTAATGTGGGTGATATTCGCGAGTCGCCGGCGCTCGACCTAGCACAGTTGCTGCAGGAGCGTGGTGCTAAGTTGTCCTACAGTGACCCGTATGTGGCGTCCCTCGAGCTAGGGCAAGTGCATTTGGAGGCCATCGAACCCTCTGCGACTTTCGATCAAGAATTTGACTGTGCGGTGATCACCACTCCTCACGCGTCGTTTGATTACGACGAAATCGTTCGACGTTCGCCGCTAATCGTAGACACTCGTAACGCACTTCGGGGCCGGACCGATCTCCATATTGTGCGACTCTGACGGGAACGACCCTGGCTGAAATGGGCGCCTCACGCTGTGATCTTCCTGAGCCTAGGGATTGTTAACGACAGACCGAGACGCCCAGCTATAGAGCCGGTGACCCTTCTATGTTGTCTAACGACTCTCAGACTCTCTATGTTTCGTACGACGGCGCACTTGAACCGCTCGGCGAGTCACAAGTCGTCAATTACCTGACGCGACTTTCGGTCAACTACCGAATTACGCTAATTAGCTTCGAGAAGCCTGAGGACCTATCGGATCATACGCGCGTGATAGCGATGGAGCGGCGGTTCCACGCGTCTGGTATCAACTGGATTCCATTGCGTTATCACAAGTCGCCCCCTGTCTTCTCAACGATCTTTGACGTTGTTAGTGGAGCGCTGGCCGCCTGGCGCGTCTGCCAGCAGGGGACCATCCGAATCGTGCACGCCCGAGGCTACGTAGCAGCATTGGTCGCCCTGTTCGTTCGCCGTGGCGGCGCCTCGCGCTTCCTGTTTGACATGCGAGGCTTCTGGGTTGACGAGAAGGTGGAAGCTGGGCATTGGTGCGCGCGCGGGTTTCTTTATCGACTCGGTAAGTGGTGGGAACGGCAGTTCTTCGAACGGGCTGACGCCATTGTCTCTTTGACGAAGGCTGGCGTGCAGGCACTGCCGGCGCTTGGGTACGACATTCCGGATACCGTGCCAACGGTGGTGATCCCGACCTGCGTCGATTTGCAACGGTTCAAACCCATCAAGAAAGACCCTGATTTGATTGGTCCACTCGGTCTTCAAGGCAAGCTTGTGATCGGATGTGTAGGCACGATGAGTAACTGGTATCTGCGGAATGAGATGCTTCGTTACCTAGCGTATTTGTCGAAATCGATTCAATCCTTGCGAGTTCTCATTGTGACGCGTGAAGACCATGAGACTCTACGCCGAGACGCTGTGGCTAGTGGCATTCCTGATTCTGCTATGGTGCTTACAAGAGCCAGCTTTTCAGAAATGCCCCGCTATACGGCCTTGTTCGATGCCGGGCTGTTTTTCATACGCCCGACACTGTCGAAACGTGCATCAGCAGCTACCAAGCTCGCGGAGTTTCTTTCATGCGGAGTTCCCGTGATCCTGAACGATGGAGTCGGCGATTCTGGTGCGATTGTCAGGCATCACGATGTTGGGGTGGTCCTTACAGCAATGGACCAGGAGGCGTTTGTAGCCTCACTTCCGCCCGTTCGAGCCCTTTTCACTGACTTGGAGACGGGCAAACGGTGTCGTCGGGTCGCGAGTGAACTGTTTGACATTGAAAAGGGCACCGAGGAGTATCGAAAATTATACGAAAGTCTTAGTGATGGTCCAACGGAAGGGTCTGGCTAAGTTGAGAAACTTCAAAACGCTAAGCAAAAGTGTGTTCATTTATTGAACGATTGACTATCTGAGGGATTACGAAAGACTCCATGCGGTCTGGACCATGAAATTGGTCTAACTTGACAAACCCATGAAAACTAAGGAAAAATTATGTTCAGTTCATGAACGACTCACTAGAGAGGGGATTTTTCATTCCTATACTGTAAGTGAGAGGGCGTGAGTCTGCCCGAGGGTTAGCTTGGGGATGGCGTCCAAGTAGAAGATACCAAACATTTTATTCGACTGAGAAGCATGCCCGCGAGCATAGCCAGCTAAACGCTTCTACCCCAAACGTTTGAACCATTGGTCGTTACTGCATGAAGTTCACTGAGTTGGCACTGCAGGGGGTGTGGCTTATTGAGCCGGTGGTCTTTTCTGACCAACGAGGTGGCTTTCGTCGTCACTTCTGTACCGAGGAGTTTGCGGCACATGGTCTTGCACCAACTGTTGCTCAGGGCAATATTTCGGAGAATGTTCAAAGTGGTACGCTTCGGGGCTTTCACTACCAGGTGGGCCGATACGCAGAATCCAAGACTATTTCGTGTATGTCCGGTGGGATTTATGACGTAGTCGTCGATCTACGGCAAACCTCACCGACTTTCATGCAATGGGTCTCGGTAAAGATTTCAGCTGATGACCGTCGAAGCCTTTATGTGCCAGCTGGGTGCGCCAACGCTTGGTTGACGACTGTCGCGAACACCGTGCTTCACTATTACATGAGCGAAATGTTTTCTCCAGAGTCAGCGCGGGGCTTCCGTTACAACGATCCTGCGTTCAAGGTGAACTGGCCAACAGAACCAGTCGTGATCTCGGAACGGGATCGAACTTTTCCTGATTTTGATCCAGCGTCGCTCGAATAGTTCTGAATTGCGATGCGCGTATTGTTGACTGGCGGCACCGGTTTTATCGGGAGCCGCGTACTTCCTCTTTTAAGGGAGCACGAAGTGCTTTGCCTCTCCCGAGATCCAGCTAAGTTGCCTCGGCGTCATGGGATGGAAGCGATCACAGCCGATTTGGGGAGGGACGGTGACTGGATTAACGAGACCATAAGGTTTCAACCCGAGTGGTGTCTCCATCTGGCGTGGGAAGGGTTACCGGACTATTCGCTTGAAAGGTGCCGCACGAATTTGGATGCTGGCCTTCGGCTTATCGGCGCTGTGGCGCGATCGGGCGTACGGCGAATGGTCGTTGCAGGAACCTGTGCAGAATATGGTCGCGCTTCTGGAGCTGTCTCCGAAGAAAGCGTTCCAGTTGATCGGGGCTTCTGTGCAGCAACGAAGCACGCGCAGTTGAACGTGCTGGAAACGGTCGCTCGTGATGCGGCGTTTAATTATCAATGGGTCCGGATTTTCTTTGTCTATGGACCCGGGCAGATGCAGGGTTCACTAATTCCCTCTCTTCGGGCATCTTATGCCTCCGGACAAAAGGCAAGTATTCGTACACCGAACGCCTTTAGGGACTTTGTTCACGTTGACGACGTAGCCTCTGCTTTCGTGTCGCTGGTCTCTTCAGACATACCCTCTGGGGTCTTTAATGTCGGAAGTGGCCAACCAACGAGTGTCGGCCACGTCGCAAACTTGGCTGCGGAGTACTACGACATGCCACGTCCGATCACACATCCTCTAGTCGAATGCCCTCTTGGTGGTGACGGATTCTGGGCAGATACACGTAGGCTCTGTGCAGCAACCGGTTGGCGTGCACGCATCGGCATCAAGGAAGGGGTCGTGAAGACTCTGGAGGCTCTGGACGGCAAGTGAGCGAGCTGCAACTGGTAATGATTATTTTCAATCCGGTACTGACGGTTACCGTAACGTGACTTTTCCCCTAGTATCAATTTGTGTTCCCACGATCGGACGTGTCGAGTATCTGAGTGCCGCTCTGCAATCTCTCCGAGAGCAGACTTACGAGAACTACGAAGTGATTGTTCTAGATAATGCGAGTGGGCCCGAAGCCCAGGCGGTAATAACTGGATTCGTTGCGAACAATTCAAATGCGCGAATCTTGAGGGTTAACGAGCGCGTGCCGATGTTCGCAAATTTTAATCGCGGCATCCGCGCCGCGGTTGGTGAATATGTCGTTTTTTTCCATGATGATGACCACTACGATCCAAGATTCCTGGATTTCCACGTTGCAGTGCTTGAAGCTAATCCACAGGCGGCATTCGCTGGTAGTAACTGGAATATGATCGACGGTGAGGGACGACTGACCGTTCGTCGTCGATTGATTAAGAAAACCGGGACTTGGAGTGGCAGAGACTTCATTGAGCGGCTAGTTCGCAGAGGAAGGTCTGAACTGGCGACACCAGCCCTTGTATTCCGCCGGGAAGTGGTGAAGACGTCTGGCTTTGATGAGCGCTGCCCAATCCACTGGGGTGATTTCACGATCCTAATGCGGATTGCTGAGCAGTGGGATGTTGCCGTGGTGGCCGAATCGCTCTTTTCGTGGAGGTCGCACGAACAGAATTCTTCAAGGATGGCCTTCAGTCAAAGTATTCCTCTCCGAACCAGTGTGCTACGCGATTACTGCTCGGAATTCGCCGTACGACATCCTGAGGACTTGGAGTTCTTAAATCGATTAAAAAGTCTTGTGGACCGCGGACACAGTCGAGGTTTGTTGTGGGGTTGGCTTGTGGCTTCTAATGACGCGGAGTCTCGTACGTGCCGTCATCTCTTGGAGGAGGCGTCCTGTCCGATGACCGTAGGGCTTTTGAGGCTGCTGGAATCAGTTGGCTTGACGGTAACTTCCCGACGGTCACTTGTTCCAGCGGCGCGTCATGTTATTAACTTGATCGGCATCTAAGTTGAGCACCGGCTGTTAACGAATGCTGACACCTAACAAATAGCGCCCATCTCTATGTCCAAGCGAGCGATCATTACTGGCATCACTGGCCAAGACGGCTCCTACTTAGCTGAGTTGCTTTTAGACAAGGGCTACGAAGTTGTCGGAGTGGTTCGCCGTTCTAGTACGCCAAATTTATGGCGTATAGAACACCTGCTCGACAGGGTTCAGCTGCGAACGGCCGACCTCCTTGATCAACTCTCGATGATTCGTGTCATTGAGGAGGTGCGGCCACACGAATTCTACAATCTGGCGGCGATGTCGTTCGTACCAGCATCGTGGGACCAGCCGATGCTTACGGGTGAATTTAATGCTCTTGGGGTAACAAGGATCTTGGATGCAATTCGTCAGGTTGACACCTCAATTCGGTTCTATCAAGCCTCCTCTAGCGAAATGTTTGGGAAGGTGCGTGATGTGCCACAGACCGAGGCGACGCCATTCTATCCAAGAAGTCCGTACGGTGTTGCCAAGGCGTTCGGACACCACATCACGGTAAATTATCGTGAGAGTTATGATCTATTTGCCGTTTCAGGGATTCTCTTTAATCATGAGTCACCACGGCGAGGTCTGGAATTCGTCACCCGTAAAGTGAGTGATGGAGTAGCTAGAGTCAAGCATGGTCTTATCGACTCACTGTTGCTTGGTAACCTCGATGCACGCCGTGATTGGGGCTTTGCGGGTGACTACGTTCGCGCGATGTGGATGATGTTGCAGTGCGATCGACCGGATGATTACGTTATCGCTACTGGTACAAGTCACTCGGTCAGAGACTTGGTGCGGCTTGCGTTCAGCCACGTAGGACTTGAGTGGGAAGAGTGGGTTCGTGTCGATCCAAATCTATTGCGCCCTGCGGAAGTCGACCATCTAGTCGGGGACGCCTCGAAAGCTCGACAGAACATCAATTGGTCGCCAACGGTAGATTTCGAACATTTGGTCGGCCGAATGGTTGACGCCGATATGGAGCGAGTGACACGCTAGGGTTAAGATTCCAGGTAATTGTTTTTCGGTCGGCGCGTGATTGGTTGTCATCCTGCTGGGTTGCTTTCACATTGTTCATGACGACATCTGGTTCTTTGTAAGTGTGTGTGCCTAACTGACTCTGCCGGTTATAATCGTTCCTGTGTTCCAGCGTTTCAAACGGACACCCCGTTTTTTCTGCACTGTCAAGAAGTGCGATAGGCAGCTTAACCGCATCTCAGGTCCTCACGCGTGACTGGTCATACTAAGCGTCAGACGTGTCGAGTGTGTGGCGGCACCCAACTGACTAAATTTCTTTCTTTGGGGCCGACACCACTCGCAAATGCTTTCTTGCGTTCAACTGATGAATTTCCAGCGGAACAGTCCTATCCTCTTGATGTCTACCGTTGCGAGGGGTGCTCACTAGTACAACTGCTAGATCTTATCGATCCGGGAACGCTGTTTAGCCATTACATCTATGTCACGGGAACTTCAGAAACCGTGGCAGAGCATAATCGTACTTACTCCAAAACCATTGTCGAACTTCTCAAATTACAACCTGGGAACTTGGTTGTTGAGGTAGCGAGTAATGATGGGAGCCTCCTGAAATGCTTTGAGCCATATGGAATGAAGACACTTGGTATCGAGCCTGCTGAGAACATCTCAGAATTGGCCCGCTCACAAGGAGTCGAAACACTGACGCGGTTCTTCAATGAAGCTACCGGTCGTGAGGTGCAGGAGACATACGGTGCAGCTCATGTGGTTATTGCAAACAACGTCTTAGCGCATGTGGATGACACGCCAGATTTTCTGGAAGGGTGTAAGCACGTTCTCAAACCAGACGGACTCATTGTTATCGAAGCGCCTTATCTTCGAGATCTATTGGATCGTCTGGAGTACGACACGATTTATCATGAGCATCTGTGCTACTTCTCTGTAACAACGTTGATGCGTTTGTGCGACCGCGTTGGCCTATCCATTAGGCGAGTTGAGCATGTACCGCTTCATGGAGGGTCGTTGCGGGTGTATCTGGGTAGACAAGAGGTTCAAGGGGGTCATGCAGATACCGTTCTTGATTATGCTGCGGCGGAGACCGAAGCAGGGTTCGAAAACATGGACCGCTATGAACGATTTGCAGTTGACGTAGCTTTGAATCGACAGGCTATTCGCCGTCTACTAGAAAAGCTCAAATCTGATGGCAAGGTGGTTGCGGGCTATGGTGCGCCGGCGAAAGGGAACACCCTACTTAACTACTGCGGCATTGACACTCAACTCGTGTCGTTCACGGTTGATCAAAACCCCATGAAGATTGGCCACTATACTCCAGGCACGCACCTGCCAGTGCTTCCGGTGGAGGCCCTCCGTGAACGTGAAGCTGATTTTGCGTTCGTCCTCGCGTGGAACTTCGAAGAGGAAATCAGGCGACAACAGCGCGACTATGCCGAGGCTGGTGGTCGGTTTATCATTCCTATTCCTGAGCCAAGGGTCGTTTGAGCCACCGGTAATGTATGGAAGGGTTGCGGGTTTGCTATTAGCATCAATTTTGGAAGGGACTAACTTATGGTCGCTCATCCACACCTAGATTTACTTCATAGCAGATATCGGGCTCGTTCCAAGGGTGACCAGGAAGCCTTGAACGGCATTATTGCGGACAATGTGGTGTGGCACGTTGCTGGTAAGAGTCAGGTCTCAGGTGACTATCGAGGACCTGAAGCCGTGTTTGGGCTCTTTGCTAGGATGGAAGTTCTTGTCGGCGGGACACTGAGTGTCGAAGATCAGGACTTTTTCACGAGTGACGAACGAACCGTCGTTCTTTTCAAGATGACTTCGACTCGAGGAAACAAAACACTAACCGCCAACTGTTGTGAGGTAGCTCGTTGGCACGATGGTCAGATTACCGAGGCGTGGGTTTTCACGTCTGACCAATACGGATTCGACGAATTCTGGTCTTCAGGATGGTTCAGCGAGGCAGCAGACGGAGTGTGGGCTCGCCGTGTGAAATTGTAACTTTTTCACTGACTCAGCCTTGGTGCCAGAGTAACTTCAATGTTAACTGTGTAGTGTTCTGCCTACTGTAGCGGTCTCTGTCTTAGCGATCTAACGCCTCTTCGGGGCTTCCATCGCGGTTTTCAACTTCATTGTTGGGATGTTAGGGGTTGTGGTCGAAATATTCGACCTCCATTGTTGTGAGAAAAGATTGGTCCGACTAATGTTGACTGCTTCCATTATCTACGGCGGAGGGAGACCTCAATGTAGTCGTAGGCTACCCACGATTCTTCTAAATGGGCGCTTATGGTGTAGCTCATGGGGAGGTCATTGTGGATCCTGAGGCGCGCCGCGACCTCGAGGCACTCGAAGCCATTGCGGAGAATTCGCGAATTACCCAGCGTGGTTTGTCAACCAAACTAGGGATTGCCCTAGGCCTGGCTAATCTTTACGTGAAGCGTTTGGTCCGCAAGGGTTATGTCAAGTGCGTCAACTTCAAACCGAATCGGATTTTGTACGTGCTGACTCCGACTGGCATTGCTGAAAAGACGCGACTCACATATGAGTTCATGGACTATTCGATGTTCTTGTATGGCCAGGTACGGCAACACCTGCGGTCGGTTTTACAGCCGTTTACGGAAGGTCAGCGCAGGCGCGTTGCCATCTACGGCACTGGCGAAGCGGCAGAACTAGCGTATTTGTCACTAACCGAATTAGGCATGGAACTCGTAGCAATATTTAATGGTGTGGGCGCCGACAAGTTCTTAGGAATGCCGGTACAAGACATTCGTGAACAGCACAGCGTTGATTATGACCTGATAATTGTTGCGACACTAGAGCAGCCTGATGCCATGGTTGAGGGTCTGCTCGGCTATGGTGTACCACGCGAAAAGATCGTGATGTTTCAAAATTGACGATGAGTGAGGATGGACCTTGCCGGTCCCGTCTAAGTGAATGATATGAAGCTACGCTTGCTTGAATGGCTTGTCTGCCCAGTTTGTTCGAAGTCTTTTTCCCATACACCCCTTTTGCGTAATGGTGATGAGACGACGGAGGGGTTGCTGTCGTGCGACTGCGGTCGCAGTTACCCGATTGTGGACGGCATACCTCGCGTGGTGGAAGATGCCTTCGGCCTTTTTCCAGCTTTCGGTGAGAAGTATGGCAACCTTTTGCCTCACGCGCGTCCCAGAAATGTTGACAGTCATCCCCCCGGTGAGGAACTTCGGCGCACTCGCGAGAGCTTCGGTTACCAGTGGACAGCATTTTCGGCGATGGTGATCGATTTTAGAGAGAACTTCCTTGAGTATATCCATCCAGTCCAACCGGCGTTTTTTCCTGGTAAGCGCGGGCTAGATGTTGGCTGCGGATTCGGTCGACATATTGCAAACGCAGCACAGTTCGGCGCTGAGATGGTGGGTGTCGATATCAGTGCAGCAATCGACGTGACCTACAAGAACACCTGCAACTTGTCGAACGTGCATCTGGTACAAGCGGACGTGTACCGCATGCCGTTCAGGCAAGGGACCTTCGATTTTGCCTACAGTATTGGTGTTCTACACCACCTGCCCGATCCCGAGGCCGGGTTTAAACAACTCGTCTCTGTCGTGAAATCTAAAGGTGTGGTGTTCATCTGGGTATACAGCAAGAAACGGCGTCTCGTAAACGCAATGCTTGAAACGGTACGGGCGTTAACGACACGACTTTCTCCCCGTTTCCAAATGGCGCTGTCGTGGGCTGCCGCAGCTGTGGATTGGGGCGGTTTCGTCGTCCCATACCGGATCATGTCTCAGTTGCCAGGCTTAGGTTCTGTGGTGCGCCGGTTCGGAACCCCGCGTTTGAAGGTCTATGGTAATTATCCGTTTCAAGTCGCGTGGGCCGATTGGTTCGATCGTCTCGCGGCGCCAATTCGTTTCTACTACAATGAAAATGACCTTAATGGCTGGCTGAGACGTAGCGACCTCAGCCGCACTCTCGTATCTCCAACTGGCCTGTTTGGGTGGCGGGCGTATGGTGAGCGAGACGGACAAACCACCACCTCCACTCGCTCACAAACCTAATGGATAAACCCCCTGTGATGATCCTTTGTGGCGGTTTGGGAACTCGGCTCCACGAGGAAAGCGACGTTAAACCGAAACCCATGGTGATGATTGGTAACCGGCCGATTCTGTGGCACATCATGAAAATGTATGCGGCACACGGCTTAACGGAGTTCATCGTGTGTCTCGGGTATAAGGGCCATGTCATCAAGAACTACTTCATGAACTATAAGACCTATAGCGCCGACTTCACGGTCGATCTCCGAGAACCAGAGCGTATTGAGTACCACAATCATCCGATCGAAGAAGATTGGCGGGTGACTCTAGTCGAGACGGGTGAGCACAGTCAGACTGGTGCTCGGATACGGCGTGCAGGACGGGAATACGTGAAGAGCGATTGTTTCTTGGTGACCTACGGTGATGGCCTAGGTAACGTTAACATTGATGAGCTCCTGGCCTTTCACCGCTCTCACGGGAAAATCGGTACGGTGACAGGCGTGCGCCCACCAGGGCGTTTTGGTGAAATGTGTGCCGGTAATGACAACCAAGTGTACGAGTTCAACGAGAAACCGCAGGTCAGCGATGGCCTGATCAACGGAGGTTTTCTGGTATTTCAGCGCGAATTTCTTGACCGCTATCTGAGGGATCGGGACGATGAAGTTCTGGAGCAGGAGCCGTTGAAGCGACTGGCAAGCGATGGGCAATTAATGGTCTACAGACACGATGGTTTCTGGCAGCCGATGGACACCTACCGTGAGGTGAAAATCCTGAATGAGTTGTGGGCAAGTGGTAAAGCACCGTGGAGTATCTGGACATGAACTCGGTTGGAGCGTGGCATCGTCGTCGTGTCTTGGTCACCGGCTGCACCGGTCTCTTGGGCTCGTGGCTTACCCGATGGTTGGTCGATCAGCAAGCTGATGTCGTTGGGCTCGTGCGTGATCACGCGCCCCAGTCAAATTTCTACCGCCTTGGTCTCGACCGCGAAGTCAGAGTTGTACACGGAGCCTTGGAAGATCATCCTCTCCTTGAACGCTCGCTTAACGAATACGAAATTGAAGTCGTTTTCCATCTCGGTGCACAGACGATCGTTGGTATTGCCAACGAGAATCCTCTGTCGACCTTCAGTGCGAACATTCAGGGCACCTGGAATGTGCTTGAGGCCGCTCGCCGGCGAAAAGGCATTTGTGCTGTTGTCGTTGCCTCCAGTGACAAGGCCTACGGGGCTCAGGCTGAGCTGCCGTATCGAGAGGATGCACCACTTATAGGTCGGCATCCGTATGATGCTTCGAAGAGTTGTGCCGATCTTATCGCGCAGATGTACTGGCATACGTATCGCCTGCCAGTGGCCATTACCCGTTGCGGCAACTTTTACGGGGGTGGCGATCTTAATTTTAACCGCATCGTGCCGGGCACGATCCGGTCACTGTTCGACGGCCAGCGTCCTATCGTTCGCAGCGATGGGACGCTCCGCCGCGACTACGTCTACATTAAAGAGGCCGTGAGTGCTTATGTGCTGCTCGCAGAACGATTAATGGAAGGGGAGGCGGGCGGTGAGGGCTACAACTTTAGCCATGGACAACCGCTTCGCGTCCTTGAGTTGGTCGACGTCATCACTCGTGTAATGGGACATACTGACCTAACACCGGTGGTGTTAAACGAGGCCACGAATGAAATTCCCGACCAGTTCCTTGATGCGAGTAAGGCCGCTGCGGACCTCGGTTGGACACCGCGCTATCGGTTGGAGGATGGACTGCAGGAGACGGTAGTGTGGTACAAGGAGTTCTTTAAAGCGCAACGCGATGCGCGAACACTGGACGAGTAAACGTGGGTGCAATCGATCTAAATGGGCACTTGGCGGTTAGCACTGAGGGTTTTTACTGCGTCTATAGTGAGATTGGTTGTGGTGCATTGGAGTCCTCTAGCGGAACGAGACAGTCTGCTGGCGACCGTGGGCTATTTGGCCGACACTACGTAGAGACACCGGCTCCTGCCTTTTCGCGGTTGCAAGCAGGGATGTGTGCGAGATTTAGCGTTTAACTGGAGGGCTGACTCGACTTTGTCATCCTCACAGTGGTGAGTGTTACTGGAATAGGAATAGCCTATGGCCCTTATTGACGATCGCGGACGTTTGTTTGGTCGAATCAATCTGATTGATATAGCCGCAGCTCTCGTAATACTTCTGTTAATTCCTTTAGGTTACGGTGCCTATCAACTCTTTCGCACGCCCCCGCCGGAGATCCTAACGATTGAGCCGGGAACATTGACTCAGGGTAGTGATCTCAGAGTCATCATGGAGGGCAGGTATCTCCAACCGTTCTTGAGAGCCGTCGTCGGTTCTCTTGAGGCCGAACTACTTGTCGTAACTCCGACTCGGGCCGAAATCAAACTGCCAGAGAATCTCGGGCCAGGGTCGCACGACCTCATTTTGTTCGATGTGGCCCGGGAAGTCGCCCGTCATCCTGCGGCCGTTACCATTGAGGCGCCCCTTAGGGGGGAGTCGCTACCCCTGCCGCTTCCGCCTCCAACCCTGATGCAGATGCGCGTGCTCGGCGCCTTTACCGGTTTGGACCGTGAACGCACTGCAATGCCCGTAAGGGCTGAAACGTTTGGGGCGGAGGGGGAGATCGGTGCTGGAGAGATTCTTGCTGTCGCCCCAGCGGAACGAGAGGCTATGGAGCTGGGCGGATTCCCTCCCCTTGCGCGAAGTGATGGTGACACAGTGCGAGTTGTTGCCGTGGTTCGTGTCTGGTGTGAACTCATTGGTATTGACTGTCGGGTTGGCGGCACCAACGTGGTGCCTGGCGAATCCCTCGGTATCGTGAGGGGAGACGACGAGCGTGCTCGGTTCGAGGTCATGGAGCTCTATCTTCCTTCGACCGAGTTACAGACTGAAGTGACCGTTATGGGTGCGTTCGTCGGACTTGACGACGTGCAAGCCGACCGGATATCAGGCTTAGGCGAGTCGAGTGAGGTGTCCTCAGATTCCTGGAGTCGTGTCCTGTCTCTCGGGCGACTGGAACCAGAGAACATCCAACTGACGGGAGGGGTGCGTGCAGGAACCACGGGGAAGAATCGCATTCCTGCGTTGGTCTCCATCCACTGTGCGATTGTGGACCAACAATGCTGGCTGGGAAGTCAAGTGGTCGGTCCTGGTGAAAGACTTGCCATTCCCACTGGCGAAGGAATCGTCTGGTTTGAGGTCACCGAACTCTATCCGGCGGCCATGACAGACTTCCCACCACCTCCACCGGTGTTGGAGATTCGCGTACTGGGCGCCTTCACTGGTTTGGACCCTGCAGATCCTGCAACGCCTGAGAGGTCTGAAACATTTGGGACGGAGGGGGAGGTCGGGTCTGGAGAAATAATTGCCGTGGCCCCGGTGGAGCGAGAGGCTCTGGATCTAGCCGGGGTTCCTTCGGTCGCGCGTGGTGACCTTGACACGGTCCGTGTCGTTGCCTTGGTTCGTGTTCGGTGTGCGCTCGTTGACAATGATTGCAGGGTTGGAGGTGCCTTGGTGGCACCTGGAACGGCCCTCGATATCGTGAGGGGAAACGAGAGCTTCTCGTTCAGGGTGATGGAACTCTACCGTTCGCCGATCGAGTTACAAGCCGAAGTCACCGTCATGGGGGCGTTCGTCGGACTGGACGACGCGCGAGCCGACCGGATATCAGGCTTAGACGAGTCGAGTGATGCAGCCTCGGATTCCTGGGGTCGGGTCCTGTCGCTCGGGCGACCGGAACCAGAGAATCTGGAGTTGACGGGGGGAGTGCGCGCGGGAATTACGGGGAAGCACCGTGTCCGCGGGCTGGTCGCCATCCGTTGTGCGATTGTTGGCCATGAGTGCTGGCGAGGGAACAAGGTGGTCGGTCCTGGTGAAAGACTCGCTCTTCCCACTAGTGAGGGAATCGTCTGGTTCGACGTGACTGAGAACTACCCGGCCGCCAACGACCGATTAGTGGAGCTCAAGGTATCAGGAGCCTTTGTTGGTCTTGAGAGGGAGCAAGCCCAGAAGCTGGGAACGATGACCCTCTCCGACCAGCCGAACCACCCTTGGGGCAAGATTTTAGGCGTAGCCCCGCCAGTACCGGAGACTGTCGAGCTTAGTGAGGACTCTGGCGTGTTCAGTGCCGGTACAACGGGTAAGTTCAAGGTCGAGGCGTTGGTCGCTGTTCGGTGCTTGGTTTCTGGGACCGAATGTCGATTAGGGAGCACCTTAATCGGACCCGAGGCCATGCTCTCGATTCCGACCTCTGAGGGTCTGCTTCTGTTTGATGCGACTGAGATTCAACCCGCAGAAACTACTCTTGTAGATATCACGGTTCGCAGTGCAACCGACCGAACGATTCTGTCGCTGCTGCGAAACGGGCTTTCGATGGAACAGGCTGAGGCACAGCAAGGTCGCCAAACACCATCTGGAGTCACGCTTTTTGCCGTGGGCGAGATTGAAGAGGAGACCACTCTTCGGACTAGTTACGGCGCTTACAGCTGGGAGCAGCCGGGCGTAGTCGTCTCGGTGATCCTTCGTGTGCCTGCTCACCAAACCGTTTCCGGATGGCAGTATGGCCTCGGAAGCGATACTTTTGTTCCCTTGAGAGCCGGCGAAATGTTCCGCTATACGCGGCCCTCATATGTGCTTGCTGGCGTCATCACCAGTGTTGAGGTGGCGTCGGTAGACCAGGGGAATACCGGCAGGTAGGGGTGAGCACAGTGAAACCATCATTTCGGCAGGTCTGGCTCGCCAGTATCTTCGGGAAATGGATGAATGACATTGCTCGTCTGCTTGGGCGTGGAACGTCACCGGAGAGTAGTCGTGTGTTGCGCTCCGTAACCGCTTCCCAGGACCGCCAAAGATTGGAACGGATTCAGCAGCTGGTTCAGAACAGTCGGCTCGGGCGTTTCATAAATCGGAGTCTCCTCCGTTTAGGTGGAGCGTGGAGGAACGCCGCCATCATTCGGGTTGTGAGTTCACAGAAAGGTCGGATGTTGGCGTTGGCCCCTGCCCGTCGCTCACGTCTCATAGGCTGGATGCTATTTGTAATCGTGTTGACGCACTTCGCCCTTTCTATGGACCCAGCTCGCGAAGCTAGAACGCACCCAGTAATTTTGGGTGGAGTGCTTGCTCTCTCCGTTGTGCTCATGTTTGCTGGCGATGCTCTGACGAGAGCTTGGGCTAGTCGGAGCGCCAAGCGCCGGATCAATTCGTGACCTGGTGTTTTTTTCAGACGCAATCTTGAGGGTGATTCCTTAGTTTCCCCATGTCCGTGTCACAACCCCAGTCTCCTGATTCGCTGAAGGCGGAGATTCTTAATCTGGTGCGCGAGTACTACGCTACCGCATTCGGTTCGAGTCCCTTCATTCCAGGTGAGACCCCCATTCCCTATGCGGGCCGTGTGTTTGATGATGACGAACTTGCCTGTCTGGTGGAAGCGGGCTTGGATTTTTGGCTCACCTCTGGACGGTTCGCCGATCGATTCGAACACGACTTCGCGCGGTTTTGCGGGATTAGGTATGCGATGCTGGTGAATTCTGGGTCATCCGCAAACCTAGCGGCATTGTCATGTTTGACCTCTCCAAAGTTGGGCGAGCGTCAATTACGACCGGGTGATGAAGTGATCACCTTGGCCACGGGATTTCCGACGACCGTCAACCCAATCGTACAGAACCAACTCGTGCCTGTGTTCGTCGATGTTGATCTTGCAACCTATAACTTAGATGTGACCCAGCTCGAAGCGGCTTACACTGAGCGCACGCGTGCCATTATGGTGGCTCATACGCTCGGCAACCCTTTTGACTTGGATGCGGTAACGAGTATTGCGAAACGTCGGAATCTTTGGTTGATTGAGGATTGCTGTGATGCGGTCGGCGCGACGTACAAAGGCAAGACAGTTGGTACATTTGGTGACCTTTCAACAGTAAGTTTCTACCCTGCGCACCACATCACCATGGGTGAGGGGGGCTGCGTTCTAACCGACAACACCGTTTTGAAGACCCTTGTGGAATCGTTTCGAGATTGGGGTCGTGACTGTTGGTGCGATCCGGGCAAGGAGGATACCTGCCGAAAACGGTTCGGTTGGAAGATTGGCGATCTCCCCGAGGGCTATGACCACAAGTACACCTACACCCATATTGGCTATAACCTGAAACTTACTGACATGCAGGCGGCCGTGGGTGTCGCACAGCTACAGAAATTACCAGCGTTCATCGCGGCTCGCCGTCAGAACTTTGCCAACCTTTACGAAGGGCTTAAGGACCTTGAGGAGTTTTTTATTTTACCGAAGGCCACCGAGGGAAGTGAGCCGAGTTGGTTCGGTTTTCCCCTAGCCGTTCGCAAAGGAGCACCGTTTACACGTCGTGAGGTGACACAACATCTCGAAGAGCGTCGTATTAGCACGCGGTTACTGTTTGGCGGAAACCTCGTCCGTCAGCCTGCCTATCTTAACGTTCCGCACCGCACCGTAGGTAAGTTACCCAACGCCGATTTTGTTATGGAGAATGTCTTTTGGATCGGGGTATATCCCGGCTTGGGGCGGCAGGCTATTGAGTTCATCCTCGAGACCTTTCATCAGTTGAAGGAATAAGGGTATGCGCTGTCTAGTTACGGGAGCGTCGGGCCACCTGGGTTCGTATCTGACAAGGCGTCTACTAGGGGCGGGTCATACAGTTGCGGTGGTTGTGCGACCGCAGAGCGACCTATGGCGTCTTGCGGATGTAATCGCTGACACAACGGTTATCCGCAGTCAGCTTGAAGACATTGACCAAATGGAATCGGCACTAATGGCCGCCGCTCCAGAGGTGGTGTTTCATCTTGCTTGGCAGGGTGTCACCAGTAAGTTCAGAAATGATCTTCACCAAATTGAAAATAATCTTCTGGGTAGCGTCCGCCTGCTGGAAATTGTCCAACAGGCAGGTTGCAAGTGTTGGGTAGGTCTCGGTTCCCAAGCGGAGTATGGGGTGTACGAGGGGGTGATTCGCGAAGATCTGCCGCTCCAGCCCAGGACCTTATATGGTGCAACCAAGCTCTGCGTTGGCTTTCTTACGCGACAACTTTGTGACCTAGCCGGTACGCGTTATGTGTGGCTTCGGGTACTGGCGGCCTATGGGCCGAAGGATGATCCGGTTCATCTGATTCCTGCAGTTATCTTAAAACTACTAGCAGGCGAGAAGCCTGCACTCACACCAGGCGAGCAACGGTGGGATTACTTATACGTTGAAGATGTTGCTGAGGCTGCTTGCGAGGTGATTCAGCAGCCTCGCCTTCAAGGTATTTACAATCTCGGTTCTGGTCAGGCTCATACGGTGCGCGACATTGTGACCCGAATACGCGACATGATCGATACGGGCCTTCCGTTGGGGATCGGGGAGATACCCTACGGTCCAAATCAGATTATGCGTTTACAAGGGGAGGGCCTGAGCTCACCGTTTTGCCGTGAGACCGGTTGGAAGCCAAAAGTCGGCCTAGATGAAGGACTGCAGCAGACAGTCGATTGGTTCCGCGCTAATAGGCAACGCTATGGTCTCTGATACAAGCGCAGTCTCGGAATTGGCTCGAAAGATTCGTGTGCAGGTGTTGCGCATGATTCACAAGGCGAAAGCATCGCATGTTGGTACGAGTCTCTCGATAGCAGATATTTTGGCAGTGCTCTATGGAAGCGTTCTACAGATCCAACCGACCGAACCGGAGTCACCAGACCGCGATCGGCTAATCGTGAGTAAGGGACACAGCGCAGCCGCGGTATATGCGGTCCTTGCGGAAACTGGGTTCTATCCACGAACGTGGCTCGATACCTATTGTCAGGACGGCTCACGCTTGGCAGGGCATGTGACGCGGGGTGTTCCAGGCGTCGAGGCCTCTACTGGGTCGCTTGGTCATGGTCTTGCTATCGGCTGTGGAATGGCCCTGGGGGCGAAGCGTGGTCAGAATTCCAATCGGGTTTTCGTCCTAATGAGCGATGGCGAATGCGATGAAGGTTCCATCTGGGAGGCAGCACTTTTTGGCCCTCATCACCGGTTGGATAATCTGGTGGCAATCATCGATTACAACAAGATTCAGAGTCTTGGCTCGGTCAAAGAGGTCCTCGATTTGGAGCCGTTGGCCGACAAGTGGCGGGCCTTTGGATGGTCGGTCCAGGAGGTCGATGGTCACGACCACGAACAACTGCTCGACGTGTTAGGACGCGTACCACTTGTTGAAGGACGGCCGACCTGCATCATCGCCCATACTGTCAAGGGTAAAGGTGTGAGCTTTATGGAGCATCAGCTTGCTTGGCACTACAAGTCGCCTGACGCCGAGCAGCTCCGTGAAGCCTTACAGGAACTCGAGGTGCGGCAATGAGGACGGCTTTCATTCGAGCTCTTCGTGAGGCGGCTGCGACTGATGACCGGGTGTTTTTATTGGTCGGCGACTTGGGTTATTCGGTTGTTGAGCCGTTTGCGCAAGAGTTTCCAAATCGCTTTTTCAACATCGGCGTCGCTGAGCAAAATCTAGCTGGAGTTGCTGCGGGCCTAGCTTCATCGGGGAAGGTCGTTTTCACCTACTCTATCGGCAATTTTCCAACGTTACGCTGCTTAGAACACATTCGAAACGACATCTGCTATCACCAAGCAGCCGTAAAAATCGTTGCAGTCGGTGGAGGGATGGCTTACGGCAGCCTTGGTATGACGCACCACGCGACGGAAGACCTGGCGATTATGCGCGCATTACCTGGCATGGAGGTGATCGCACCTGGTGATCCAATTGAAACTACCCTAGCCACACGAGCGATTGTCACCAGGCCTGGTCCTTGCTATCTCCGCCTCGGCAAGGCCGGTGAACCGGTGGTTCACGACGAACCCCCTCCCTTCACCGTTGGAAAGGCTATTACTCTCAGTCGAGGGTCCGACGTCACTTTTGTGAGCACAGGTGGCATGCTCGCTGCTGCCGTACAGGCGGCCGAGCAACTAGGGCAGACGGGTATTAGTGTTGGTGTGGTCAGCATGCCCACGGTAAAGCCGTTGGACGCTGATTGTCTTCGAGCGGTGGCCAAACAGTGTGAGTTGATTGTAACTATCGAAGAGCACAATGTGATTGGTGGACTAGGTGGCGCTGTGAGCGAAGTACTCGTGGGAGTGCATGGTTCGCAAGTTGGGCTAAAGAGGGTGGGTGTTCAGGATCGGTTCTATGAGGAGATCGGCAGCCAAGAATACCTTCGCGCCCAAACCGGTCTGACTGTGGAACAACTGGTCGATGCCGCTGAGACCGGTCTGGCTGAGCGCCGATTGACGAACGGACAACCTGGGAAGCCAATCCGGAAGCAACGGGAATCAGCCACAAGAGGGAAGGCCTAATGTCGAAGGACGAGCCCGGACGAGCAGTGGTTGAATCCCAACCGCCGACAACACCGCTGGTGTCCATCATTATTCCCGCTCTTAACGAGGAAAATAACTTCGCGCGCCTTGAACGCGAACTGCTACCCGTTGTTGATGATTTGCCCTATCGATTTGAGTTTATCGTTATTGATAATGCCAGCACCGATCGGACGGGTGACCTAGCGAAGGCACTCTGTAAGCGCGATCAACGTTGGAAATACTTAAGATTCAGTCGTAATTTTGAAGTGGAAATGTCGATCACGGCCGGGTACCGGCTTGCTTCGGGAGACGCGATGATCGTGTTGTACTCGGACCTTCAAGACCCACCCGAGTGCATTCCTCGTTTTCTCGAAGTGTGGCAACAGGGATACGACGTGGTGTCTGGGGTCCGAACGATCAGGCGAGGGGATCCTCGGTGGCGTAACGCTTTGGTACGGCTCGCCTACAGGGTGATCGCCTGGACGGCTAATGTTTCGATTCCGACCGATACCGGGGATTTTAAATTGATCACACGACAAGTCCGTGATGCATTGGAAACATGCGGTGAATACAATCGCTACCTGCGAGGGTTGATCGCTTGGTTGGGATTTAGGCAAACGGGGATCATTTACGAACGTCGACCGCGAACCGCTGGACAGAGTAAGGCGCCGTTTTGGCATCTCGTGTTATTTGCGTTCGATGCAATAACCAGCTTTTCGCTTAAGCCCCTGCGGATATTTACCATGACGGGGTTTGTGCTCCTCATGCTCGCTGGCCTTGCGAGTGTGGTCTACGGAGGACTCGCGCTTATCGGTAGGCCTCCACCTGGTATCACGACCATCATCGTACTGCTGCTGTTCGCCATTGGGCTGAACAGCCTTGGGATTGGTGTGCTCGGTGAGTACTTGGGACGCACCTACGCCGAAACGAAACGTCGTCCGTTGTACATCGTGCAGGAGTCGATGAATCTTGAGACCGAGGGACCAGAATCGGAGCCCCCAGCATCCGCTCTGTAAAGCGAATGCACTCAGTTCCTCCGAAAGGCAAAGTGGGCGACGCATCGGCCCCAAGGTTTCGTCGGCGAAGCCTCACGGGCTTCGTGCAAGCCTTCGGGTTTTCGATTTCAGCGATGACGCTCACCACTGGCTTGGGCGTCATATCGAACAAGATAATCGCTGTCTGGGGAGGTCCCGAGCTTTCTGGACTTGTGGCGGTATTTCGCCAGTTGTATGGAGGACTCTCACAGGGATTGTCGTTCGGCGCGGACGTTGTGGTTGTGCAATGGGTCTCCTCGGGTCAAAAGACGCTCTCGACTACCGTTCGCATCGCCTCGCAGTACGTTCTCATAGTCGGCGGGCTCTTGGCCGTCGTGGCGGTCTTTCTACCGAAGTGGGTCGCTCTCGGCTTGTTTGGACGTCCACTGGCCAGTTCGTACGTTCTGGAAGTGGCCGTCGTGGTGATGTCGTCGGCCGTCGGCCTCGCCATGATCTTCGTCATTGCGATCCTCAACGGGCTCGTGAGGGTCAGAACGGTTGCCGCGCTGAACATCATCGCAGCAAGTACAACCGCGGTGGCAGCCTACCTTCTGATTACTCGCTGGGCTTCCTTCGGTGCGGCTTTACTGGTGGGCTTCGGGAATGTTGCGGCTCTGATCGTTGGCGGTTGGCTCATTCGGCGGCTGGTCTCTGGTGGTGACTCCATACGCCACGGCCTGGTGAACGCGGTCAGAACCCTGGTGAGTTCCGGCAGTCTTCTGGCTGGTCTGAACATACTCGCAACGGTTGTTCTCTTGACGGTGCAGGCGATCGTCACACGGGGTTACGGTCTAGAAGGCTTGGCTCTCTATAGTGCCTCCGCAACTATTTCGAATACGTTCATGATGTTGTTTATGTCGCCCATGAAGACCTATGTGCTGCCCACCTTGGGCGGATTGGGTGCATCACCAGAGCGCTCTAGGTTTGTTAACCGAGCATTACAGTTCACCCTGTTACTCGTGTTCCCATGTGCCCTTGCCCTCCTGGGTTTGAGGAATGGGATTATTCAAGGACTTTACAGCACAGAGTTCCTTGGGGCGGGTGAGCTTTTAGCGATTGAGACGCTCGCCATCATTCCCAGGACGGTCACTTGGGTGCTGGCGATGGCTTTGTTGAGTGCTGGTTTATACAGGACTTACGCGGTGACAGAAGTTACACGGGCGACCATCCTCATCTTCGGCTGCGGGGTGGTTGTGGCACTACAACTGGGCATTCATGCAGTGGCGTGGGTATTTTGCGCGGCCTATGCGGTCGACCTCGTCATCTATCTTGGCTATTCGATACGACAACTTCAGCTGAGGCTCAACGCCGCGAGCATTGCGTTAGCGGCTAGCATGATGCTTCTCGTGACACTGGCGTACCTCTCCTAGGCGCCACTCTTCTTGTTTCTCTGCACAGCAGAGTTGCACGATGACATATATCGAACCTACTCCTCTCGTGTCTGTGATTCTACTGTCCTATAACTACCGCGAGTATCTCGCGTCTGCCATTGATAGTGTGCTAGCACAGACCTACCCTAATTGGGAGTTGATCATTCTTGAAAATGGTTCGACCGATGGGTCGCAAGAGATTGTGTCACGCTACGCGGGTGATGCTAGGGTTCGGCTAATCTTCCTTGAGGACAACATTTATCCTACGCGGTGTCTCAACCGTGGCATTCGTGCTGCTAAGGGAGAGTACATATCCTTTCTTCTGGCGGACGACTATTACCTTCCTGAGAAGCTTGAGCGCCAAGTCGAAGTGTTGAAGGCGCTACCTGAGGACTACGGAGTGGTGTACTCGCCTGGGCGTCGAGTTGATGTGGAGACGAAGACGGAATGGGTGACCATTGGAGTACAGAGTTCCGGTACGATCTTAAAAGCCCTGCTGAACTATCAACGTAATTTCATTGATTTTATTACCGTGCTTGTGAAACGTGAATGTCTCGAGCGTTACCGTTTTCATGAGGACATCTTTTTTCAGGGTGAAGTTATCTTTTTTCACATTGCGCTCCGGTACAAGTTTTCCTACTTGGCGGAGCCGTTGGTGATGATGCGGGACCATCAACGGAACATGGGTAAGGATTTCAATCTGAATATGGCCCCAACTCTGACAGTGTTGGATCGTCTCGGCCAAGCTGCGGAGTTCCCATCTGAACTTTCCGGCGATCTGTCGAGGCTCAAGAGTCGACTCCTGATGAGTTACGGGTGGCAGAGTTTGCGCATTGATAGTAACGGTCCGGTGGCGCGGAAGCGGATAGGATTGGCTGTGGTCGCACACTGGCGACAACTGTTAGAACCGCGAGTATTAATCGGGTGGTGCTTATCGTGGCTCCCTCATCCTGGGCTTCGGTGGGTCAACGGCCTAAATGATACCGTCAGAAAACGGCTTCATTGAGAGGCATGGCGACAAGTACCCAGTGTGACCGTAATGTGCAGTAACGAGTGTGAACCTCGATGATCATTAAGGGTTACAAGCGGAAGGGCACGGGGTTTGCTGGGCAGGACCAAGAGTCCTGGTCAGGCGTTTGGGGGTCAGTCCAGGATTTGAAGAAGAGCTTTGATAATGCAGACAGTGATTATCTCGCGCCATTTTTCAGAAAGTTCTTCCCACGTCCGCCAGGGAAGATTCTCGAAGGTGGGTGTGGAATCGGGAAGTATGTGGCTGCATATAAACGTCTTGGCTACGACATTCGCGGTGTCGATTTCTCGGCTGACACGATCCGACGGGTCAAGGACTTCGACCCATCACTTCCGATCGAAGAAGGTAACATCGAAGCTCTTCCTTATGACGATAACTCTTTCGACTGTTACTACTCTGGTGGTGTGATTGAACACTTTGAGGAAGGTCCGGATGGACCACTACGAGAAGCTCGACGTGTGTTGAGGAACGGCGGTGTGCTGCTCGCTACCGTACCCTACGTAAATTTGTTGCGCCGCATGTATTTTTCAACTGGCTTGCAGCGAAGGGATAAGAATCTCCTGCTACAGCGGTGCGATGCGTGTGCTGTCGACGTAGTGGGCCCCGAGGGATTTCTGTTTTCCGAGTATTCATTCGATGTGGCATCGGCGCGGCCTTTCTTTGAGCGCCACGGCTTTGGCATTGAAGAAGGCATACCGACGGATTTTCTTTGGGGTGAACTTGGGCTGTTCTTGGTGAGTACGGCAAGACTCCTCACCGGACAAACTTGGGACCGTAAGAAGAGTCTGTATGACCAGCCCTCTGCCGGGGTGTTTGGTGGCTCCCAAGCGAGACTACGGCGTTCTTGGCTCTACGACTTTTTGGTCACCGAAGACTGGGCGGCGCACCCAGAGTTTCGGCTCCCGCTGCGCGCACTGAATTACTTGAGTGGTCATATGGTCATGCTGGTGGCCAGAGCGGTGTGACGGTCGGTCCACCTCTTTCTGTAACTCTACTAATTACGTAGCTCAATCGGCCTAAAAAGGTGAGTACGTGAAGATACCGGTATCGGCGTCGCGCTTGGAGGGATTCGCTCTGGCGGGCACACTGGTGGTCGCAGCGATGCTGCGCGGCTGGGGTGTGACGGAGCACGGGCTGCTCAGCGAGGACGAGGGGCTGTATAGCGAAGGCGTCAAAACGTATTCTGCCGTGTTCGCCTACCTGTGGGCCTACCTGACGGGGGGCGGGCAGGAGGGTCTCGTTGCCTATTTTACCCAACACGGGGGCACGCAGATTCTGAGCGACAAACCGACATTCGTAGTTCTTGGGTTTCTAGCGTCACTGGTGCTTGGCGTTCACGACTATACGCTCATCGCCGTCTCCGCACTCTTTGGGGTGTTGACGGTTTTCTGTGTTTACCAAGTTGGCA